>JACDDF010000481.1 GCA_013817135.1 Nitrospirales bacterium | reverse complement strand
CAGATGTTGGGATGGACGTCAAAAATTGGCCTTTTCGTTTCCTAAAATTAGAAGCGGCATAGGAGATTGTGTCTTAAAGAGTTGTTACCTTTTCGTTGAAATCGCTCATGAATGACAACGGCCCAACCGGGAGGCAAAAACGTAATCTGCGCTAGCGGAGAGTACGGATCAGGCGCTCCGTAGGAAAGCCCAGGCGTTGACTAAAGGTGACCGCGTCCTGATAGGTGGCCTCATCGAGCGTCGGGGTTCGCGCCAGGATCCACAGATAGTCACGATCCGGGGTGCCGACGATCGCAAGCTGGTAGTCGGGGTCGACTCGGAGAATCCAATAATTTCCCCGCTCGGCTGATGCAAACAACGCCACAAGCTTGGCCGCCCACTGGTCGAAGACCACATTCAATTTCGCCCGATGTTCTCGATCCACAACCGTGGCCACGCCCTCAATGCTTATCTCCTCACCCGTGTTGGTGACACATGCGTTTCGCACGCCAACTTCCCCTGATTCGAGTAGCCGGTACTCGGCTGTGGATGTTACGCAATTTCGTTGCCCCCACATCGGTAGTCGCGCAATTTCATGCCACATTCCGCCATATCGGGAGAGGTCCACCGACAAAGCCGTCGGTAACTCGCCTGGCGTTTCGATTGTGGAGCAGGCGGCCAGCATGAGGCCGAACACCACTGAAGTGAAAGCGCGTAAGATGCGGAATGCTGCTTGAGGAGAGAGAGGCATTATATAACCTTTCTGTTCATCCGCGATCGTATCACGCCGTTCTGGTGTGTGCTTCTTTAGATGGGGCGTTTTATCCCACTCCATTGACGCGATACTGTCACCCCGTGGTAAAGAAGTCTGGAAAGCGACAGGGTAGTGCTTCACGCCGGATTCCTGGCGTGGGGGAAATTGGCATGGCCTGCGGTCCAAACCCCGGAAAGTTGAGTGACCACTCTTCTGAGGATGAATCATTAAAGACGCCTCTCAAACCTGACTTATCTTTTTCTGAGAAACCCTAAAACGATATCAACCTCGTGATGACGCTCATGAAGAAAGTTTCATGGTGGGTTCATGAGTTGTTCACGTGAATGACGTATTATACTAAGTGAAAGGCGCTTCACCAGATGGCTGACGTGCTTAATTAATGGGTTCCGGAAAACGGTCTTGTATGCCTGTTCGTATTAAAAATCTTTTGGCTTAACCATCAAACTGCACCGATGGTTTGGGCCGTTGAGTGCGTGGAGACCACACATGGAAAAAGAATTGAGCACCCTTAAGATCGGCCTGGCACTCGTGTTGCTCGGGCTATTATTTGGCGTGGGAATGGGTATTGTTTTTGGGGTCAATGAAGATCTGTTCAAAAATTATTTTACCCAAGGAATTGCGGCTAATCCGGAAGTGCATGATCCCAAAAGTCCGGACAAAATTTGGCGTTATGCGCAACGAGCCCATTTCCATGCCACGGGTATTGCAGCCTTCTCGCTGGGCCTGGTCATCCTTGTCATGTTTTCCACACTCAAACCCACCTATAAGAAAGCGTCGGCCATCCTTCTGGGACTGAGCAGTTTCTATCCACTGTCCTGGTACACGATGTTTTGGTTGGCGCCCTCCATTGGTCGGGGACCCGCTCATGCGCATATTCTGACCGAGAGTTTCGTCTATATCGGCGTGGGAGGTTTATTGCTTGGAGTCTTTTTCCTCTGTGCCAACCTATTCCTAGGGCTTTTTCGAGAGGAATCCACACGGTAGCTTGAGGTTTGAAATGTCACGGGTTTCCTGAAATTCTTTGTAACTTACAAAGAATTTCTTATTATTTTTGAGAAACCTGGTTCTGGAGTTGAACGTTTTGAAATGAAGAATCCTTGCTGACCACATCTTGAGGCCGGGCTTCTTTGGGGACAGGTGAGGACGATTCAAGCTGGGGAATTGAGGATGTATTTGAAATTTTGGAAGAAAAAATGAAAGGACTGAACACAAAAAGAAGAAACACGATAGGCCAGAAGACCGGCTTTTTCAAAGGACAGTACATGCAATCCTCAGAATCTGCGGATTGGTGATTGTTCTTTTTTCTTTCTGTCTTGCTGTAGCTCATTTGGCTGTTCATTGACCTTTCACAAATTTGTTGAAAACAATGGCCTTGGGTCCTCCATCTATCGGAATTCGTAAGGGATTTATTAATACTTTTTCCCTGATCACCTCTCAGTCCTCCAATTTTAATCTTTCAGAAATATTTATGGCATCAGACAAATGGCATGAAAAAGCCAAGCCCAAAAGAGCAGGCCCGCTGATAAAGACAGGAAAAATGAAGTCTGATGTGGCTGGTCGTTCAGAGTCCTGTCGTTGCGACTGCAGTGGTGTGAGGGGAAGTGTCAAGGTCAAGCATATTTAACAGATTGAACCTTTGACGCGCACCGCGCCCTACTTTCTCATGCAAAGATTCCCATTCGAATAGGCTGCAACCAGTTTATCGTCTCTTGCGCACTCCCTATCTTATGTTTCACTTGAGGTGTCAGACTCAATCACCACCAGGTTGCCTTGCATGATGGGATGAAACGAACAGTGGTAGGAATAATGGCCGGCCGGTAATTGGCGCAGGGTGAATGTGCCGTTTGGGCCCAGTGGGCCGGAATCAAAGGCGCATCGAGCCCCTGTCTCACACCCATCGTGGGTGATGGAATGGAGATCGGCTGTCGGGTTATCCCAGGAGATGGGAGTGCCTGTTCCAATGGGGACGAATTTCGGGGAATAATACGGAGAGAATGTGCCAAGGGTAATTCTGAAGGAAGATGGAGCGGCCGAAAGGGTTCCTAAAGCAAAAGGAGCGATCAACAACAGTCAGCCTATCAGAAGGACGATTCTGCCTCGTTTCAGGCACTCATATCTCCTGCATTGTTTCCGGATCGTTTTCTTCTTGTGAATTTCTTTCCGTATCATCCACATAGGCTTAAACCTCTCACTTATTGTTTTTCTTACCGATGATAAAACATTTTCCAGGATAGTCTCGCGAC
>JACDDF010000480.1 GCA_013817135.1 Nitrospirales bacterium | reverse complement strand
GGCGTGGTTTCTTTTTCAAATGTTGATAAAAATAGACCGTACAGGAATCAGCGATCGCAAATTCCTGTTTATCTTTTCCAATTTGAGCACCGATATGTTGAGTGAAGCCATGAAAGACATCCGTTCCGGGAGAAGCCCATGCAGTAGCCTGCAGGCCCTGCTCCCAAGAACCCCCAGCGAGTCCCATCATGAGTAGAACAGTACAAAGATAATGGTTCAAATTTGATTCCCCCGGGGAAATGGTCGATTTTTATAGTATAGCACCGTAAGGAAACGCATGAGAATGATTCTTCTGCGATTTCCTTTATATGGTCTGATGGAAAAGGCCATGGCATCGTGAGCGAAAACCATCCAAGCACCTCTTCGGCATCGCGCGAGTCCAATAATCCCCAAGCGATTTTTGCATCAAGTCTTTACAGGGTTTCATGGTAAAATAAAAAAATGATCGTTCAACCCATCACCATCCAAGGGCATATCATTGATTCACTGATCTTAGCGAAGGTCCTGGATGCGATTGTCATGTTGGGGGGAACCTTTACCCTCTCGGAAGTGACGGTAGGCACCCGACGGGAGGATACGTCACATGCCACCATCCTGATTGAAGCTCCCACGATGGAGTTACTACAGGAGATCCTGAAAACCATTCAACCCCATGGGGCAGTGATTGAAACCGAGGAAGACTGCACGGTCGAGCCAGCCCCTGCTGATGGAATTTTACCGGAAGATTTTTACGCCACTTCACATCTTACTACCCAAATACGGTGGCAAGGGAACTGGGTTGATGTTCCACAACCCGAAATGGATTTAGCCATCAGGCTGAAGACCTCTCCTCCTTCCGCGCAGATGGTTCCCATGGGCTCGGTGAAAAAAGGCGACCTGGTCGTCACTGGGCGAAAAGGGGTTCGGGTGTTTCCGCTGGAGCGACCAAAAGAACGGGATGTGTTCGGGTTCATGGAAGCCCAGGTTTCTTCCGAACGTCCCCACCACCATATCATCGCAGACGTGGCCAAACGGATGAAGGCCATTCTACAACAGCGAAAAGAGGGCAAGGGGTCCGGGAAAGTGTTGTTTGCCGGTGGTCCGGCCATCATCCATGCGGGTGGGCGGGAAGCCCTGGCATGGATTATCGAAGCGGGCTACATCCATGTGCTCTTTTGCGGGAATGCCCTGGCCGCCCACGACATGGAAGCCAGCCTGTACGGAACGTCATTGGGATACAATTTGGGTATTGGCCGTTCCGTGCCTCACGGACATGAGCATCATCTCCGCACCATCAATCGTGTACGGGCTCTGGGAAGCATTCAACAAGCCGTTGAAAGCGGAATGATCAAAGACGGAATCATGTCGGCCTGCATACGACAGGGGGTCCAGATGGTGCTGGCGGGGACAATTCGCGACGACGGCCCCTTGCCGGACGTCATTACCGATTCCATTAAAGCCCAAGAGGCCATGCGCGCCGCCATTCCCGGCGTGGGGTTAGCCTTATTGGTGGCCTCCACCCTGCACGCCGTGGCGACTGGAAATTTGCTACCGGCGTCATCACCAACCGTCTGTGTCGATATCAATCCTGCCGTTCCCACAAAACTGAGTGACCGTGGAAGCTTTCAAGCCGTCGGCCTGGTGATGGATTCTTCTTCGTTTTTATGGGAATTGGCTCGCGAACTCGGTTGGAAAGGATAGCAGGATACCAATACTATGAGCCGTTTATTGATGTGTCCCCCAGATTATTTTGGTATCGAATATGAAATTAATCCATGGATGAGAGTGTCCAATCAATCCAATGGAGATCGCGCCAGGACCCAATGGAAAACGCTGACCCAGGTACTGGAGAACGAGGTTGGAGTCAAACTCGAATTTATGGAACCGATACCAAAACTACCTGATTTGGTGTTTACCGCCAATGCGGGTGTCCTCCACGAGGGCAAGGCTGTTCCCAGCCAATTCCGCCACCCGGAACGGCAGGGTGAGGAACGGCATTTCATTGATTGGTTCACCAGGAAGGGTTATGAAGTCATCAACCTTGACCCCGAAATAAACTTTGAAGGGGCCGGAGACTTATTGGGATTTTCGGATTTCTGGATCGGCGGCTACCGGCAACGTAGTGATATCCGCGCCTACGTCGAGTTGTCGGACATTTTCCAGAAAGAAATCATGCCTGTGGAACTCGTGGATCAACGGTTTTATCATCTGGATACCTGCTTTTGTCCCCTCAGCGGGGGAGAGCTCCTCTACTTTCCTTCCTGTTTCGATACGTACGCCCAAACCGTGCTGGCCTCCCGTATAGAACAGAACAAACGATTTGAAGTCCCATCCCAAGAAGGCGAGCGGTTTGCTTGCAATGCCATCTGTATCGACCGCCATGTCGTCTTGCCGACGGGATGTCCGGAAACGATGGCATGGTTACACAAACGGGGCTACACCACCCATCCAGTTGAACTGGATGAATTCCTCAAGGCCGGTGGCTCCGCCAAATGCCTGACTCTCGCGCTGGATTAATCGCACACCCCTCAATTTCCCTTATCAACACTGTGAAACAGCGGTAGCCCTCACCAACTCATGGTCATCCTGAGGCCCTGCGAAGGATCTGTGCCCAGGTTGAAATACCGCGGCTCAGCGAGATCCTTCGTTTCACTCAGGATGACATCCCTCGCAAGACTGCCTCAATTCACTGAACACTCACGTTTTGGGAAAAGGCGGATTGGAGATTGTAAAATTACTTTGCCTTTAAAAAGCGTCAACCCAAGCGCTACAATCTTCCCAAACAGGTTGACCCGGCACATGACTTCAATGGTCACCAGTCCGCATAAAGTATTTTAAGCAGAGGGCGCCTTCCCTTATGACCCAACCAGAACAGTTCTACTCACTAGGGGACGATGACGCCATCCGACGGCACATACGGATTGAGCGCGAAAACGGGAAAAAATTACGGAAAACTCCATGGTGGAAGGCCCAGATCCAGAAAGGGGAGTGTCACTTTTGTCATCAGCAGGTGGGAACGGAAAA
>JACDDF010000018.1 GCA_013817135.1 Nitrospirales bacterium | reverse complement strand
AGATCTTGGAACACGCTACCCAAGCAGTAATCCGGAATACAAAAATCTCTCGAGTTTAGTGATGCTACGGAGTGTCGCTCAAGCCCTTCGTGATAAAGGATTTTACTTGGTGAATCTGGATACGGTTATTCTGGCCCAGGCTCCGAAATTAGCTCCGTATATGGTCTCGATGCAAGAGAGTCTTGCAGGCGTGCTGCAGGTTTCTCCTTCTCAGGTAAGCGTTAAAGTTAAAAGTGGGGAGGGAATTGGGATGATTGGACGGGCAGAAGGTATTGCGACGTTGGCCATTTGTCTCATTGAAAGTATCACGCCGTTATGAAATGATACCGCCTTCTCTTCTTTGGGGTATATCCATATGGTGGGCCTATGCGGTTGGTTAAACGAATCACTGAAGATCTTCACGCCGTTTTTGAACGCGATCCGGCGGCAACCAGTCGTTGGGAAGTGGTGCTGGCCTACTCGGGTTTCCATGCGTTATTGGCCCACCGGCTGGCGAATTGGTTATGGAGAAAAAACATTCCGATTATCCCGCGGTTGATTTCGCAATTTGCTCGGTGGGTGACCGGTATAGAAATTCATCCCGGCGCTCAGATCGGACGAGGATTTTTTATTGACCATGGGATGGGAGTGGTGATTGGCGAGACTGCGGTCATTGGTGACTCTGTCACCCTCTTTCAAGGCGTAACACTCGGAGGAACCGGTAAAGAACGGGGTAAACGCCATCCGACATTGGGTAATCATGTCGTTGTCGGAGCCGGAGCAAAAGTGCTGGGGAATATTACAATCGGGGATTTTGTAAAAATTGGAGCCAATTCGGTGGTTCTTCGGTCAGTGCCTTCGAATTCAACGGTCATTGGAATACCTGGCCGTATTATCAAAACCATTGGAGACCGGGTGCCAGAGGCGACCATGGATCATGCTAATATTTCAGATCCGATTGCTGAACGGTTTGATGCAGTGGAACAAGAACTCATTGCTCTAAGAAAACAGGTGGAACAATCTGAAAAACGATCGTAACGGATGTGAGAGAATTGTCGTTATTGTCTTAGGCCGTGAGGTCTTCTACACTACAGGCGAGGGTCTGAGCAAAGAGAAAATACTATGTTGAAAGGGAGGGATTTTTTGTGAAGGAACCCAACGTAATCACGCCACGAGTCAAGGAAATATTACGAAATTATGAGGGCAATGTCCCTGGAGTGCTTGCAAATATTGCCCGTCTATTGATGACGGGACGGTTGGCCGGGACTGGGCGATTAGTTATTTTGCCGGTGGATCAAGGCTTTGAGCATGGTCCAGCCAGAAGTTTTGCGGTCAATCCTGCAGGGTATGATCCTCACTACCATTTCCAGCTTGGCATTGATGCCGGATGTAATGCTTACGCGGCTCCTCTCGGATTTCTAGAGGCCGGTGCGGCAGAATATGCCGGTCAAATTCCCCTTATACTGAAATTGAACAATAATGATTCGCTGTTTGAGGGCAAAGATCCTAATTCCGCCATTACCGGGAGTGTCCATGATGCCCTGCGGTTAGGATGCTGTGCGGTGGGATATACGATTTATCCAGGGTCTGCTCATAGCCAGGAAATGTATAACCATTTGCGGGAAATTGCTCAAGAGGCCAAATCCCATGGATTGGCGGTGGTTGTATGGTCGTATCCTCGAGGTGCGGGACTGAGCAAAGAAGGGGAGACGGGGATTGATGTTGTCGCCTATGCCGCACAAATTGCCGCCCAACTCGGGGCCCACATCGTCAAAGTGAAGATGCCATCAAATCATATAGAACAGGCGGCGGCTAAAAAAGTTTATGAAGCCGAAAAGATTCCCATTAGCACGCCAGCTGAACGTATCCGTCATGTGGTGCAGAGTACCTTTCAGGGACGGCGTATTGTCATCTTTTCGGGCGGGGCCCAAGGGGAAGATCAGAAAATTTTTGATGAAGCCAGAGGAATACGGGATGGTGGAGGATTCGGGTCCATTATTGGAAGAAACTCCTTTCAACGGCCGAGACCGCAGGCTCTAGAATTTCTCTCAACCGTCATGAAGATCTATGGCGGAGAACTCCCTTAAGGATTCCACTCGCTAGAATGCAGAATGTATGAGCTTAGGGGTACAATCCTCGACATTGGTGGGCTTGAGCGACTTCCTGAATTCCTGCAATCAAAGCGGCCGTTCTCATTGTCAGCTTTTTCTCCTTTGCATGGTTGAGAATACGGTGAAAAGCTGCGGTAATGATGTTCTTGAGCCGGCTGTGAATATCTGATTCCTGCCAGGAAAAACGTTGGGCGTCCTGAACCCATTCAAAATACGAGACGATAACTCCGCCGGCATTGGCGAGAATATCCGGAACCACCAAAATCCCTCGTTCCCTCAAAATGGCATCTGCCTCCAGAGTTGTTGGGCCGTTGGCTGCCTCGATCAGATACTGGCATTGAATGCGTGAAGCATTGTTGACCGTGATTTGTTCAGACACTGCCGCCGGAATGAGCACATGGCAGGGTAGCAGGAGTAAATCTTCGTTAATAATCTGTTCACCAAATTGCGTGAGAGAAGGAATCGACGCTTTCTCGGTGGCCAAGTGAGAGAGAATTCCTGGGATATCCAGACCATTTTGGTTATACAGCCCGCCCAACTGATCGCTGATCGCCAGTATTTTTACGCCTTCCTGATGAAGAATTCGTGCAGTATGGGATCCGACATTCCCAAATCCTTGAATGACCGCGGTCGTGTCTGAAGTGGACAGACCAAAATGGCGCAGGACTTCCAACGTGATATCCACCACTCCACGCCCGGTCGCCTCCTCCCGGCCCAGGGTGCCTCCAATCGAAATTGGTTTCCCGGTGACCACGCCACGGACGGTAAACCCAACCTGCTGACTGTAGGTATCCATGACCCACCCCATGACTTGCTGATTTGTCCCAATATCCGGAGCGGGGATATCCTTGTCCGGGCCCAATAACGGAAAGATTTCTGCGATATAACGGCGGGTCACACCTTCCAACTCAGCCGGTGAAAGCATTGAAGGATTGACTGCGACCCCCCCCTTTGCTCCACCAAATGGCAACCCTGCCAACGCCGTTTTCCAGGTCATCCACATTGCCAAGGCCGCGACTTCTCCAAGGCTGACGTCGGGATGGTAACGAATGCCGCCTTTTGTGGGGCCGCGGGCTACATCATGATGCACCCGATAGCCACGAAAGACTTGAACCTGTCCGTTATCCATTCGGACAGGGACACTGACGCAGAGAGAACGTTGAGGGGCTTTGAGTCGCTCAAGCAATCCTGAATCCAGATTCATATGGTGGGCAGCCTGATCGAATTGGGCTACTGCCAAGCGGAATGTTGGATGGTTGAATTCTGGAGCAAGGTCAATGGTCATGGAGGCTATCCAGTAGGTTGAAATTTTTAAGTCTTACTTTTCAGTATATCAAGAATGCCATTTGAAATATTTCCTTTGTACCACAGCAATTGAGTGGTCGAAAGTAAAACAAGGAAAAGGATGGAGTATTCAAAAAGGGTCGTCCAGTTCTGTCCTGAGGCTTCTCGAAGGAAAGGCCGCAGATACTTGGACGGGCGGAGCGGAGTAGTACGCGACCAGGGCCAATTGGTGAGAACCCAGATGGCGGCATGTTTCAACACTCTTGTTAGTACCACACGTGGAGGAGATATAGCCCTTGGGGAGGGGCGGTTTCTCCTGCAGCACGTCGGTCCTTAGCCTGAAGAATGTCTGTAACCGAGTCCGGTGATCTTTTGTGTCGTCCGACTTCGGTCAGTGTGCCAATAATCGTCCGGACCATTTGTTTCAGGAATCGATTGGCCTGAATCTGAATGGTTAGGGTCATAAGATCCGAAGTGAGGGAAACTTGGGACACGACGCACATGGGATCCGATGTACTCGCACGTGGGCCTTGGAAGGAGGTGAAGTCATGTCGGCCAATAAATCCAGACATGGCGTGTCGAATGGCCTGGGTATCCAGGTCGCAGGGTAAGTGCCAGACTCGATTGCGATCAATGGCTGGGCGGGCAGGGTGTCTGGAGATTCGATACTCATATAGTTTCTCCTTTGCGCTATAGCGAGCATGAAATGATTCAGGAACCTGTTCACTCGACACCACAGAAATGTCTTTCGGGAGCGCGCTGTTGAGCGCAAGTCTCCATTTATCAACAGGAATAGATTTGTCGGATTGAAAACTGGCGACTTGACCGCGGGCATGAACGCCGGCATCCGTTCGTCCCGCGGCGATGATAGAAATCTGTTGTTTTGTGATGCGTGTAAGCGCGGTTTCAACGGCACCCTGAATCGTCGGCTGATTAGGTTGACGTTGCCATCCAGCGTAAGCCGTGCCGTCATATTCGATCGTCAGTTTAATGGTGGCCATGATTTAAGGGGGATGGAGTTGACGAACGGGCTCCTGCGTTACCAAGGTATGAGCGGGGTAATCATGATAAACAGGAGATCAGAGAAGCCAATTGAAGAAGCCGGAGACTGTTCTGGCTATCGGGAAGCGGTTTGTAACGGGGTAATATAGGATTGAAGTCCGTTAAATATTCCCTCGGCCACTCGCTTTTGATAGGTTGAGCTTTGTAATAGCTTTTCTTCCGTAGAATTGGAGATAAAGGCAATCTCTGCCAATATGGCAGGCATGGTGGTCATTCGCAGCACAAAAAATGGAGCTGTTTTGATCCCATGATCTTTGATTTTATAAAAGGCATCCAAGAATTTCACCAGGGAATTTTTAGTTGTCCATGCTAACTCGCGGGAATCATCAATTTTTTTATCGTTAAGTTTGTCGGCAAGTATAAATTGCCAGGGTGCCGCATTTTTTTCAAGAGGTGTCCCATTTTCACGTGCAGCGACGGCAAGTGCTCGGGGGTCACTGGCTTCACCGAAATGATAGAGTTCCATCCCTTTCACGGAAGCTTGAGGATGGGAGTTAATGTGGATTGAGACAAAGAGATCCGCTTTGCGTGTATTCGCGAATGTGGCCCGGTCTTCCAATTCGATGAAGACATCCGTTTCTCGGGTCATGAAGACTTTCGTGGATCCTTCCTTGGCGAGCAGGTCTCGCAAATGATTCGCAATATGTAGGACGACATCCTTTTCCCTTGTGCCTTTGCGACCCAAGGCCCCGGGGTCTTTCCCTCCGTGTCCTGGATCAATCACGATCACCAGATCCTTTTTTATGATGGGCGGTGGGGGAGTTGGTGGAGGACCCACCTGAGAGGCTGGTGTGCTACTTGGTGGCGCCTTAATGACAACTGCCGCCTCAGCCATGGGATACAAATCAAGAACGACCCGAGCAGGATTGTTGAGGACATACCACTTATAATGTTTCCAGCCGCCAATGGGTAAGGTCAGAAGGATGGATCCAGAAGAAGTTGTGGAAAGGTCCAATTGTAAAGGAAATGAGTCTCCCGTTGATTTGGCGACGGTAGACTTGTCTAATTGCGTGTTGGGAAGTTCCAATTGAAATGTTGTGGCCGTTTGATGCTCTTGAGGAGCTGGATGGATGGGGCGAGTCAGATCTAACACAACACGAGTATACTGTTTATGGCGAAGAGCACGAATATTGCGGATGGAGGTTGGCGGTGGTGATTGTGCAATGAGATGAATCAGTGGGTGAGTTTCGTTCCCGGAGAAAGGTCGAACTTCTGTCGCTCCCCCAGGCAGGGGAAAAGACGCTGACAGAACCAACATACCGATGCAAGAATAAAGGGATATCATTCGAGTGGAAGGCATAGGTATTAAACCCTTCTTCTCTTTTTTCGCAGAAGATCGCCTTCTTGTCAAGGGAAGAAGCGCTTTCGAATCGGGTTGGATTGCGGGTAGACTCAATCATTATGGCTGGATTATGCATCGCACCATGAAGGAATCACAGTGGCACCGAAACATTTGATCATTGATGGATATAATGTGTTGGGCGCCATGGGGCTCCCGCCGCATCGAGTCGTTGAACAGGGGGAGCATCACCGAGAAGAATTTATTGTGCGTGTAGGTCTGTATGGGCATAAACTCCGCAATCTGATCACCTTAGTTTTTGATGCCTGGCAACAATCGGGAATGAGTCGGCAGGTCATTCATCGTGAGGGTGTGACGGTCATTTATACAGCTCAGGGCGAAAAGGCAGATGGGGTGATTCAAGATTTTATCCGGACCCATGGAAAAGGGGCCGCGGTCGTCTCATCTGATCTTGAAGTGATTTCTGTTGCAAAAGCTTTTGGGGCGTTTTCGATCAGGTCGCAAGAATTTGTAACACGCCTGGCTTCTTCAGGTCTTCAAGGGTCAGCGGTGAGTCGATCCGGAGGGGGACCCTCTCCCAAGGATGATGATGAGGAGCCGGTCCGATCAAAAGAGAAGAAGGGCAATCCCCGAAAACTTCCCAAGAAGTTGCGTCAACGCAATCGGATCATGAAGAAATTTTAAAGAGCTGACAGGCATTATTGGTGGTCAGTTCGGCCACACGAGCCAATCCTGCTTCAGAGTCCCCATATTTAATTTCCGCAATCTGTTTTGCCACGTAGGTGACATAGGCCGATTCGTTACGTTTTCCTCGAAACGGGACGGGAGTCAGGTAGGGGGCATCGGTTTCAATGAGCAACCGGTCATCGGGGACCATGCGAATCACTTCATGTAACTGAGAGGCATTCCGAAAGGTGATGATTCCAGAAAATGAGAGATAAAATCCCAGGTCCAAGGCACGTTTGGCAAAGGCCAGATCCTCCGAAAAACAATGAAAGACGCCGCCCACCTTCTCGGCATGTTCTTCTTGCAGGATTGCCATCGTATCCTCCTGCGCCTCCCGTGTGTGAATCACCAGTGGAAGGGTGAGTGATTGCGCTAGGGCAATTTGTTCACGAAATCGTTGACGTTGGGTTTCTCGAGGAGAGTGATCATAATGATAATCAAGGCCGATTTCTCCGAAGGCTACCACTTTAGGCTGGTGTGCCAGTTGCGTCAATTCCGCATACCAGTTGGGCTCGATGCGTTTTACTTCATGGGGATGCACGCCGATCGTGGCATACACATTGGGGCGAATTGTTGCTAATTGCACTGCTGCATGACTTGTGGAAAGATCACATCCAATAGTGACAAACTTCTCAACACCTGCGTCATGGGCACGTTGAAATATATCGTTCCGATCCGGATCATAACGGGGATCGTCTAAATGAACATGGGTATCAATTAGCATGAAGAAATCCTTTCTCGTTAAAACCTCCACCTTATCATACCCGTCAAATTTCTTGCAGAATCTCATGTCTGCTGAGGCCAAGTACGAAATAGTTAAGGAACAATGATGAAAAGTGATGAATTATGGTTTGCTTATATTAATGATTGGGCCGGCCAGTTTCCTGGATTGGATTGGTTCATGCTTCAGGTATCACGGGAAAGCAACTTGGTGATTCCTGGCATCCTGGTCGTGGGGTATTGGGGATGGATGAAATGGGCAGAGGCCAGATTCGCCTTTCCCTGTTTAGCACTCCTTATCGGCTTCAGTGATTTTCTGGGTGGCCAGCTGAAAACACTGATTGGCCGTCCACGTCCCTGCCAGGTTCTCGATCACATTCATGAATTGGTCGGATGTGGAGGGGCTTTTAGTATGCCGTCCAATCACGCGATGAATTCAGGCACGGCAATTAGCTTTCTCGTCATGCTTTATCCCCCCCTAGGATGGATATTGTGGCCATTCCTTGGCCTGATCGGATTGTCCCGAGTGTTTCTTGGTGCCCATTATGTCACAGACGTGTTGGTCGGGGTCGCTCTGGGTGCGCTCTTGGGAGGAGGGGTAGGTTTTTTACTCAAGGCGCGCGTGTTTCGAAAGAAGCCCCTTGCGGGTTAGTGGTGATGGTGCAGGTGAGGAAGTATGGGTTCTGTGCCAGTTGAGCCGTTCGTCAGGTAACTAAGATTGCAATGCAGGTCCCCTTGCTCAGGGCATTCGTTTTCCAGTTGGACGGTTAAGTGATGAATGCCAAATTGCGAAGAAAGTGTTGATTGAATGGGTTGGAGGAGTTGATCTTTATCCTGAACCGCCTCGGTGTCCACCAACACGTGACACGTCAACATCACAATGCGGGGTTCAACCGACCAGATATGCAGATCATGAACTTTCTTAACACCAGGAATGTTTTCAATGGTTGCCACAATATCGGAAGTTTTGAGGTGAGGGGGAGTAGATTCCAATAAAATGTCCAGTGACTCACGAAAAAGTGGCCAACTTCCTTTCACAAGAATGACGACTATGAGAAGACTGATCAGGGGATCTAAAATGGTGAGGCCGGTCAGGGCGATACCCAACCCGGCGATGATGACGCCAAGGGACATCCAGGCATCCATCACCATATGAAGAAAAGCGCCGCGAATATTCAGGTCATTTTCGGCTCCCCGGCGTAATAACAGGGCGACGGCGAGATTGGCAATCAAGCTGATCCCGGCGATCACCATCACCCAAAATCCAGGGATGTCAACCGGTGAAAACATCCGGTCGAGGGCAAGAACTCCGATAATCCCCGCTGTAAAAATTAATAGAAGGCTATTGAGAAACGCTGCAATAGTTCCGGCTCGGTGGTAGCCAAACGTCCGATGTTCCGTGGCCGGTTGAGTGGCCAGAATATGTGCATACAAGGCTAACAAGAGGGATCCTTGATCGATCAAATTGTGCCCGGCATCGCTCATTAATCCAAGACTATTGATCACATACCCGCCGATGAATTCAGCGAGAATGATGATGCCATTGATGACAAGGCCGAGCTTAAGTCGATACGTGAGAGGGGAGGTGGTCAACTCTGAATGCGTCATAGGATCTACTCTCGCATGAATCTCAAGTCTGGACAATGGGAAGAAAGAGGCAAGTCCTCCTTAACTCTTACGACAAACGAAATTGGAGGATTCCAGTGCTTGTGAGGTTGAAAATGGTCAAGGGGAAGGAACTCCCCCTTTCATGCGGCGGGTGCGATTTACTCGTCGAAAGAATCAGTTTTGACGGCCTGTTTGGTGGCATCCACGGCGGAGTTGACTCGCGTGGCCGCCTGTTTCATGGTTTTTCTGGCTTCTTCAGACCAGGCCTGCACCGCCTCTTTCGTTTGAGAAGCCATATCTGAAAATTCGTCCTGTGCGGTCTTTGCGCCCCGTGCCAATCGATTTCGCACGTGAGTTCCTGTCTCAGGCGTCAGGAGTATGGCGCTACCGGCGCCCAGAAGAAATCCTGCAATGAAGACAAATGTATTAACCCAACCTGAGTCGCCTTGCGTCGTATGTTCATCCATCGTGAAATTCCTCCTTAGTAATTCTTCGATTGTTATGACTGGTCCTGATGATCTTTCGATGAGACCATCGCCATGATGGCTCCTCCCAGGAGAACTCCTGAGGCAAAAATAAGACTGTAGGATAAGCCCGTTCTGAGCTCAGGCCATGTATCCAGAACCCGTTTCCATAACGGGACATCTTCAGAGAAATGCACGTGTCCCTCCCAGCCTAATTCTCCCTCCGGCATAGACTGTTCAGAGTACGATTCTTGGTCAGAAGCGTGTGCCGTGTTCAATTTGCTCATAGTCATGAGGCAGGCTCCAATAGGGCAAAAGGAAAATGTTGAAAAAGCGTTCCTAGGGATAATCCTACCATGCCCAGACCATTTTGTGGAGTGACAATTTCTTGGGTCAGGATATTACGAAACGAGTGTGTCGCGAATTCCGGAGGGAGCGACACCGAGGTTTGTCCCCATACAGATTCGCCCAGCGGACTGATGGTCTGATCCGGGATGAGATTGGTTAACAATCGTGGGAATATGATCATGCAGAAATGTGAGTGATGCTGTCTCATGAAACCACACACATGATGTGCCTGTTCCCCCTTGAATTCCAGTGGCAGATACAATCCTTCCAGAAACAGGTGGGGGTGGCTCTTCCGTAAATGAAGCGCGGTGGTGGTCAAATACATTTTGATCAGGCCGTTTTCCGCATCCTGTAATAACGTATGGACAACGTCGAGAGGAGCGGTGTTCTGTTGCAGGTGCTGTAATTCGGACAGCCGTTGTTCCCTGAGGAGGTAATCCACGGGCTGTCGGTTGTCCGGATCGACCAGACTGAAATCCCAAAGCTCCGTGCCTTGATAGAAATCGGGCACACCGGGAGCAAGAATTTTAATAAGGACCTGACTCAGAGAATTATAGATGCCATATTTGGCAATGCGTTGTTGAAAGGGAATGAAATCTTGGAGAAAGGCATTTGAGGGCCTGAGAGAAAGAATGCGGGAAAGAAATTCTCCGACGGCCTTCTCCCAGGTTTCATCGGGGTTTAACCAGCTGGTGTTCACTTTCGCTTCCCGTAAGGCTTTAACCATATACCCCTGTATGCGCGCCAAGAATTGAGGTTGATCCGGTTCCGAGAGCCCACCCAATGGCCAGGCACCGAGCAGTGTCTGGTAAATCAAATATTCTTCATTCAGACTCGGTGCCAGTTGATCATTGATTGTTTGCCTGGCTTTTTTGTTCAGCCGATTCCAGGTTCTAAGATGCTGCCGCCATTCTGTGGGAATTTCCGACAACACATTGATTCGGGCCCGGACATCCTCGCTGCGTTTCGTGTCATGGGTGGACGTGGAGGAGAGGCTTGCTGGCCATTGGGTGGCTCGATCCTGCATGTATTGGTGAAATGTTGAAATCGGTACTCCAAAGTGTTGCGGCTCTCCGCCCACTTCATTCAGTGATGTGAGGCGGTTGTAACTATAGAAGGCGGTATCTTCAACGCCTTTCGCGGTGACTGGGCTGGTCGTTTGCTGGAATTTCATGACAAAAGGGCGAATCACCTCCCAATCAAGATCAGGGGAATTCTGGGGGATTCTCAAGAGGAGATCTCGGATGAAATCGAATACCAGGTTGCTGATGGCGGGATTGCGCCGTTTTGCCCGCGCCACAGCTAGCCGAATATACGCGCGATCACGATCCAAGACGCCTTCGAGAGGGTCCGGTCCAATATATGTTCGATACACGGGGAAACAGGCAATGATTTCGCGGATGGCATGGATCAGACTATTGAGCGTAAAGTCCCGTGAGCGCCGGTTTCGCTCGGAGAGTACATTCAGCTGGTGCCCCAAGGCATTGATTTCCCCTGACATGGAACTGGTCATGATGAGGTTTTTGCAGTCGTAGATCAGATCGTCATATCGGAGAGACTGCTTGGTAAACCGGCTGTAGATCTGTTCGATTTGTCGTTGGTGGGTTTCCTGGATGAATAATTGATTGACGAGGGCAAGGTAGTCATATCCGGTAGTGCCATGGCACAGCCAATCAGAAGTGAGACGTTCCTCTGTACCCAGGATTTTTTCAACGAGGAGATAGAGAGAGCGACCTTGGGTGTCGGCCTGAACCTCCAAATGTTCAGCCGCCCACTGTTGCCATTGGGCCAGAAAGGCTCTTGGGTTATAAAGCCCATCGACATGATCAATCCGCAGTCCATTCACTGCACCGGAGGTTAATAATTCAAATATTTTTTGGTGGGCCGCTTGGAAGACCTCTGGTTCCTCCATGCGAATGGCCGCCAATTGGTTGATATCAAAAAACCGCCGATAATTTATTTCTTCAGCCGCGACCCGCCAATAGGCGAGTCGATAGGCTTGGTGACTTACCAGGTGGTCGAGGACATCAAATGTGCGGGGAGAGTTCTTGATGCCATTGAGTAACTGAATGTTCTCCAGCAGAAAATTGCGAATAGTTGAATTTTCTGCAATCACCGCGGAGAGGCGGCGGCGGATCACCTCTTTCTCCCGGTATCGTTCGGCAACTCGCTCGGTTTCCGTTTCGGCTCTGGCCGGTAAATGGGAGAGGGCGGTGATAATGCTTTGGTATTCATGCAAGTGCGGATCCGAATTCTCCAGGCTTTGATTGAGTGTGTCTTGCCTAAAGGTCAGGATGGTACTCCAGGTATAAGGATCAACAGGCAGCCGATTTTCATAGTATGTGAGGAAAAACTGCCCGTCGTCATAGTGGAGAATGATTTCCTGGTTTTCGAGAACAATGCCGTATTGATCGCCCAGAATGGGAAGAAGAACTTTGTTTTCCAATTCCGGTTTCACGGGTGTCCAGTCAATATCGAAAAATGTGGCGTAATGAGAGGAAGGACCATTTTCCAAGACATCCTGCCACCAAAGATTCGTCGATCCGGCTATCCCCATATGATTCGGCACGACGTCCAGAATCTGACCCATGCCATGTTGGTGAAGTGCTTGAATATATGCCTGATAATCAGCTTCCGTCCCGATCTCCGGGTTTAATTCCGTGGGATCAACCACGTCGTAACCATGAGTGCTCCCTGGAGCGGCTTTCAGATAGGGTGAGGCGTAGCAGTCTGTGATACCAAGTTGAGACAGATAGGGAAGAATGCGGGAGGCGTGCTGGAATGTGAACGACGAGTTAAATTGCAGGCGATAGGTCGAGAGCGGAATGTGCAGAGGCAGAGGAGTCATGCTCCCTCCTTTAAGTTAAAGAGGAGGGTGAGGAATGGATGGCCCGTCCGCCATACGATTGTCCACGAGGGAAAAGGGTGAGTCCGAGCTTCCCGGCTGTGGATCGACGACCGTCTCGTCCGTGTTTGTCACCATGTGTGGTTCCGGACGAGATAATGTTAAATCGGTCAATGATACAACGGTGGAGATGGCAATTGGAGCCAATGAGTGTCCCATCAAGAATAATCGATTCTTCAATGGTACAGCCTTCTCCAATCCTGACATTGCGTCCGATGATGG
>JACDDF010000479.1 GCA_013817135.1 Nitrospirales bacterium | reverse complement strand
GCATGGCTTCATTGGTTGAAGAACTGCACCCGACACTCGCCGTCTGGAGCCAACCCCCTCCCCCGCCAACGGAATGGCATACGGTCAGAAGAGGAGAAAGTTTATCGGTAGTGGCCAAACGGTTTAGTATGAAAGTCAGCCAACTGAAAGACATGAATAATTTGAGGAGCAATATTATACGAGTGGGGACCAAGCTCCGGGTTCGTGGAGGGGTCGATGACGATTTTTCTGACACTGATATCACTTGGTATCGCGTCCGGTCAGGGGATTCTCTGGGAAGCATTGCGACTCGATTTCGACAATCGGTGGATGCACTGATGAGAATGAACAATATCTCCAGCCACATCATTCATCCAGGAGACCGGTTGCGGGTAAAAGGAAATCCTTCGGTCAGCCCGTCGAGCAAAAACGACTCTAAATGGTATAAGGTCCGGCAGGGAGATAGTTTATGGACAATTGCCCAACAATTTAGAATGAGCGTGAACGATTTGCAAGCCCTCAATAACCTCTCTTCCAGTATTATTCAGGCTGGCCGCATGTTAATGGTGAGCCAATAACTCACCTATTGGGTGAACGACTGAAGACTGAACCAATACTATTTCCCCTCTCCTTTATCCTGAACCTGTGGGGTTTCAGGACTGCTCTTCTCAATCGCGCCCAGTTCACTTGCTTCCGATGAAGGAGAATCTTTCGCTTCTTCAGGCGCTAACACCTTCACCCGGAGAGCAGCTTCCGACGCAAACGGAGATAAAGGAAATTCCTGGATAACCTTTTTATACTGCCCAACCGCTTCAGGAATATTTCCATCAGCCTCTGCAATCTTCGCCAGCTCAAATACTACCTGGTCTTTATTTAACGCATTTGGATTGGCCAGCACCGCGTCAAAAGCCTTTAGGGCGGACTCTCGATTGTCATTAAGTAAGTAGGCAAACCCCAACCGCTGCTGGACTAATCCGACGAAGATATGATCTTGACCATATTCTTTGATCCATGAAGTATACACTTCTATCGCCCCCTGGTAATTTTTCTCCTCCATCATACTGTTCCCTAATAAAAAGGAGGAGACTCCCGCGCTGGGCGTCCCAGGAAATTGCTCAAGGATGTCCTTGAACAGGCTGGAAGCTTTTTGAATATTCTCTTGGCCCTTCTTGACATCATCTAGTGGACGATCCAAATAGATCGTTTGCGCCTGTCCTTCTAGTTCCCAGGCATGCTCTTGATTAGTTTGATTGAGCCAACCCAGCGTCACAATCGCCACGATCACAGCCAGAACAAGAAAAATTCCTCCCCATACCAGAGCCCGATTCTCTTCCACAAAAAATAAAAACCGTTCTTTACTAGACAGAAACTGAGCTTGCTCCACCATAGGAGATTTATTGGCAGGGTCTTTAATTTTATATCCCATAATTATTCTTCCCTCTCGTCACTAGGACGACCACATATTTTTTTCTCGCATTCAGCATTTGGGTGTGCTGCCTTATACCCACGTGTCCTGGTCATGTCAAACAGTATTCCACACTATTTCATTTGAGTTGACAAGGCCTAACTCCCTGTTATAATGGACGAATTGTAGCGTTTTTATTTTTAGGCGGATAGCTCAGCTGGCAGAGCGCTGCCTTTACACGGCAGATGTCGCAGGTTCGATCCCTGTTCCGCCTACCAAAATATTATTTTCGCTTATGGTCTTCTTGATCTGATATATTACGAAATTCTTCATCGACTCCATTTCTTCTTTGAATGAATGCGTGGGCTATTTGCCCAAGATCAAAAAAAAATTCGGGGCCGTCGTTCAGCTAGGTTTAGGACGCCAGATTGTCAATCTGGAGGTCGCGGGTTCAAATCCCGTCGGCCCCGCCATACCTCATCTCTCAGTGGTTTATATCAATATCCCCTGTTTAGCTTCTGACCAGCCTAGAGGAGGTCGAAATACAGCTTATGACCTTTGCTGCCAATCCTTCTGAGTTCTTTGGGTCCTTGGGCCTGCTATCCATTGTCATTCTTTTTATCCTGTCAGTTTTTTCCGTGATTTCATGGGGAATCATTGTGAACAGATTCAGGCGGTTTGGTCGCATTCGGCAAGAAGAATCACAGTTTCTCCAATTGTACGAACAGAATCCCATCGACCAGCATACCTTAAGAAGCCAGGCTCAAACATTATCCTATAGCCCAAGCTCAGTAGTTTATTTGGGCATTACCGACCGCTTGCCCGAATCCTCTGATCTCTTCACCTCGAGACCACCCCTGGAGGCAAAACCCCCAGAGCGCTCCCCTAACCGACAGTACTTGGAAAAGGTCGCTCAATACATCATCCAGAACCAAATCAGCCAGCAGGAAGCCTATTTGCCTTTTTTGGCGACCACAGGAAATCTGACTCCGTTTATTGGTCTTCTAGGAACAGTCTTGGGCATTATCAATGCCTTTCATCAAATAGGCATTCAAGGTTCAGCAAGCATTGCCGCAGTTGCTCCTGGAGTCTCTGAAGCACTTGTGGCCACTGCTGCTGGGCTATTTGCCGCAATTCCTGCCGTGATGGCCTATAACTATTTTCTCTCTAGAATTCGGAAAATGTCCTTTAGAGTTGAGGCGTTTACCATTGAATTTCTCAATACAATTGAAGAATCTGAAAAAGCCTTTGAAGTGGAAGTGACCCGATGACCACTGGATCAAAGCCTCGACAATTTCTCTCAGAAATCAATGTCATTCCTCTCGTCGATGTCGTCTTAGTTCTCTTGGTGATTTTCATGGTTACCGCCCCGATGCTACATCGGGGCTTAGACATTAACCTCCCCACAACAACTGCCAACAATATAAAAGCCGAAGAACGCCTGATTGTGACTATTCAGCGAGATCACACTCTATCCCTCGGTAACGACACTATTAGCTTAGTAAATTTACGATCCAAACTCCAAGAAGCCAAAATCTTAAATCCGTTGATTTCGGTGTATCTGCGAGCGGATCAAACGGTTCCCTATGGAACCGTGGTGCAGGTCATGGATGAAGTCAAGGGGGCAAAAAT
>JACDDF010000478.1 GCA_013817135.1 Nitrospirales bacterium | reverse complement strand
GATTTGGACCTGGTCCCCGCGTTTGCCGCCGCACCCGCAAGTACCCGCCCTTGGGCACCTGTCCTAACAACCAACCACCTCCTAAATGAAGACCACTGATCAAGAGCGGTAGACTTCTTTTCGGTCGGCAATCTTGAGGACAAGGACAATGAGCGCCTTATCACGGATCGTATAAATAATGCGATAGTCTCCCTCTCGAACACGGTACAGGTCATCCTCACCAACCAGTTTCTTCACTCCCTGTGGGCGCGGGTTAGCTTGCAACCTCTTGAGTCCTTTAACCAGGCGCTTTTGCACTGCTTGGGAAAATGCTTTGAGCTGCCTTTCTGCGGGAGGGGCGAGGAGAATCGAATAGGCCATTGGAAGGGGTTAGAGACCCAGTTCCTTCAGAATCACATCAAGAGACTTCGCGCCTTTCTTCTTAGTTTCAGCCAAGGCGGCCCTGGCGTCGACGAGGTCGATTCGATCTTCCAACTCTTCCAACAACCGCAAGTCGGCAATCGGGACGACGGCTGCGACTTCCTTCCCTCGCCGTCGCAACACCACGCGCTCGTTGCCGAATGCCACACGATTGATCGTATCCGCAAATTCTTCTCGTGCTTTGCTGGATGGTAAATGTGCCATGAACTACCTCTTTCCCATTGTTCTTAAATGAACAGATCGTACGAATTGTACAAATGGTACTTTTGAGGAAGTGGGAAGTCAATCAGAGAAATCTGAGTGTACAGCGCTATCAGGGCGGCGGAACTGCCCCGCGTGTCAGAAAAAGGCTCGAGGCGCGCCAAAACAACATAAGGATCGCGTCTTCCCATCATACATGTCGAGTGCTGCTACGGCCCTTCTACCTTGAATCAATTTTAGATCTGGCTCCCTAAGGAACGAGACACCGCAGTATCGAGCCGGACATCCAACCATAGGCAAAAGATGTCAGACGCTGAGGTTTATAGCACCAACTACTTGAGTGGCTGATGTCTGAAGAACTTCCCGGTTTTGGCGTTGATGAGCGTGCTTCTGCCTTCCGCCATGTCACTGACGATATTCCAATAGGCGCCCTGGCTTTTGGTGCCTTGGAGCATGATGTGGAGTGTCATCATCGCTCGACTCTTCCCCTTGAGCCCTTTCTTTTTCCCTTCGGCCATCGCCTGCGGACTATCAATGAAATCTCCATCCACCGAATCGGTGAAACTCGACGACACTTCAAGCGTTTGATCGATCTTGCTGTCCTTTACGTCTACCTTGTACCCCTTTTTTGCCTGAGGTGAATGGAAGAGAAAGCCCCACTTCTCCGCGCTGCCCTCCATATTTCCTGATACGGTGATGATTTGGACCAGGGCCGCGTCTGCCTGCCATTTCCTGGCAGACTCTTGTGCTTGCGCGAGTCCGGACTTTGCCGTCGTTTCTCCAGCAAACAACAGTGTTGAACAAAGCGAAAAGCCCACGACGAACATGATCGAGAACGGGATGAGTCGTGTCGATCTCATTGGAATTTCCCCATGTAAAGGCGTTGCAGAGATGGATGTGCACGGTCGTGATTTGACTAAAACAAATGCCTCACCTGCCGGGGCCGCCGGAAAGGACCATGAACATTGAGTACTCTGAATAATCTCCAGGTCAGGTGTAGCGTACAGTTCGGCTCTTATGCTCCTTGCCCTCGTGTGAACCCGACAACGTCCGCCGAGCTCCATGCACCAGTTCCTGATATTGAGGCAATCAAAAAGAGAAACAGGCCCCCTGCCCCACTGCGCTTTCACACCAAATCTGGCCCCCCACCTTCTCGAGCAGTTCCTTGGCGACTGCCAAGCTGTACCCTGTTGAAGGCTCTCTTGCCGTAGGCCTCGAGGTGAGATGAATCCCGGGTTGGAAGAGTTTGGCCTGGTCCTCCAAATTCAGACCGGGGCCTTCATCCCGGACACGGCAAATCACCCAATCTTGCTGGGGCACACTTCGACCCAGATCCGCTTTCCCGGCAGTAAGTACTTCACGGCGTTCGAGAACAGGTTATCCAATGCGGCAGCGGTGGCGACACGGTCAGTCCACACCGGAGGAACACCGACCGTGGAACCTAAAAGACACTGAATCTGCTATTGATCAGCAATGCGTGGATAAAAGAGGCGAAACCGCTGCGCCATGATCGGCAACTCCACCTTTTCGAAGCGCATTTCGGCGTCCAGACCGGTCTCGGCATTCACCAGTCGACTGCCAGTGTGCGCCATCAAATTCGTGGCCTGTTGCAAGGCCTCAAGCCCGGTGCGGACTTGCTTGTCCGGATGGTTCGCCAGCATCAACAGGAGTAATTCAACCGTCCCGCCGGTCACGGTGAGATAGTTGTTCAGGGCATGTGCGGCAAAATGGACGGCACTCTCACTGAGTGCCGGCAGTTTCTCCATTTCATACAACACCTGCTCCAACTCCGCCCGGGCTCTGAGAATGCCGGACACAGTCTGATTCTTGTCCTCCTGCATGAAGGCTCTTCCCTGCGATGGACATCGCGATCTCCCCGGATTAAGTGAAACCCAAACAATCTTGAGAATGATCCGCCTAAACTGCGGAGTACTGTTTTCCTCAATATCATCATAGACATCGGGATTTCATGATGAAGGCAGTTGAACCTCTTTTGCATGACTATGGTGCCTCAATAGTTGCCGCGATGCCTTGCCACATTCAAGGATTAGATCATCATCACACCCCCAGGAGTCTAGGGTTTGAGGTGAATGCGCCGACCTTCTTCTCCTGCTCACCTCCCTATACGCAACTGCTGCACAGCTTGGTCAATTTTTCTTCAACCAGCTAAATAAGTCAAGAAAAAATTGGTCTTTCCCCCCTTGACTGTTGAAGGCCTGAAGGCTCCTTGCACAGGCTGATTACCATACCCGCTCTGGGTAAAAATTTCTTTGTCCATACGGTCTTTTGGGGGTCGTGCCCTTTCCGGGTCTTTCCCATCGGAGTGTGCCAATTGGATGTTCAAAAATGATATGCATTGTTATCCTTCCAGATACTCTGTCGGGCCCATGTTCCATAA
>JACDDF010000477.1 GCA_013817135.1 Nitrospirales bacterium | reverse complement strand
TCCATGCGGAGAAGTGCCTGAAAAGCGCTAAAGCGCTAAGCCAGGTATTTTTGGGGCTTGTCTCATTTTTGAGCGCTACAGGAAGCAATCATGGAAGACCAAGGGTTCTTATCATCGACCGATAGTCACTCATTGAAGAATTCCGACCAAGAATTGAAGCGAACGTTGCACGATCTCCGGGAACGGGTGAAGGAACTCACCGCACTTCATTCCACCACGCAATTGTTTCACAACGAAGACTTATCGACCCAGGAATTGCTTCAACAAATTGCTGATCTCATTCCGCCTTCCTGGCAATACCCTGAAGTCACAGCCGCACGGATTCGTTTCGGGCATCTGGAAATTACGACGCCTGATTTTGTTTTATCCCCGTGGACCCAGCGGGAGGAGTTTATTTGCCGGGATGGAACGACGGGTGAAATTGAGGTCGCGTATCTGGAAGAACGTCCGACGGAAGTTGAAGGCCCCTTCCTGCAAGAGGAGCGAAATTTATTGCACTCACTTGGAGAGATGGTTTGTCTGCAGTTGGATCGGAAACGGACGCAAGCCGCTCTTCGTGAGGCGCATGATGTGCTGGAGCAGCGGGTGCTAGACAGAACATCCGAACTCACGACGGCCAATTTGTTACTGTCGCGGGAAGTGGCACAACGGAAAGAAGCTGAAGAGAAATTGGAGGAATTGATTGCGGAGATCCAGCGGAATCATGATGATCTCATTGCCATTTTGAATCAATTGCATATTGGGACTGCCCTGACCGACCGGGATGGAAAGGTGACCTTCCTGAGTCAGGCGGCACAACAGTTATGCGGAAAAGCGAATTTTCCACATTCAGGGGAGCCGTGGCAAGCGTTGTTTGGCGATCCCTCCTATCATGCTCAAATAGAGGACATGGTGAATCGTTCTCCGGGAGAACGGCAGAAGGTCTTAGTGCGCATGCCCGCGGTTGGTGGAGAGTGCACCCGTTGGATCAATGTGGATGTCAGAGATGATCCACGAGACCCGGAACGAAAAATGTTTTTTTTGTACGATGCCTCGGAGGTGCAGACCCTTCGGCAACTATTGGGAGAGACGGGAAAATATCAGGATCTTATTGGCACCAGTCATTCCATGCAATTGGTTTTCCAGCAGATTCAGGATTTTTCCCGTGTGGACTCCACCATTCTTATTGAGGGGGAGACCGGAACAGGCAAGGAACTGGTCGCTCGTGCCATTCACCAGGCCAGCCACCGAAAAGAGTTTCCATTTATTGCGGTGAATTGTGCGGGGTTAACCGAATCACTGGTCGCCAGCCAATTATTTGGGCATAAGCGTGGGGCCTTCACAGGAGCGGTAGCAGATCAACAGGGTTTAATCGAAGCAGCTGAAGGAGGAACCTTGTTTCTGGATGAAATCGGCGATATTCCGCTCACCGTCCAAACCAGTCTGCTTCGGGTTCTGCAAGAATGGGAAATTACCCGTCTTGGGGAGTCTCGGCTTCGGAAGGTGGATGTTCGTGTGCTTGCGGCCACCCATCATAATCTTGCCACTGATGTCACTACGGGGACTTTCCGGGCTGACCTGTTGTATCGGATTCGGGTCGGGAGAGTGTTACTGCCCGCGCTGCGGGAGCGACGGGAAGATATCCCATTGTTAATCAGCCATTTTCTGAGCCAATATCGGGCGACAACAGGAAGACCTGTTGAGGCCGTCAGTAATGAAGCTCTCCGGTTGTTGATGGCCTATGCATGGCCTGGGAACGTTCGCGAACTCAAACATGCCATTGAACTGGCTGTCATTCGATGTCCTCAGACGATTATTCGACCTCAAGATTTACCGCCGGAGGTCCTTAATCAGGATGAAAGCCTTCTAGTGATGCCTTCTGAGGAAATGAATCCAAGCCATGATAAGGAGATGATTCTCTCTGCATTGAAGCAGACGGGAGGGAACCGTTCAGCTGCCGCTAAGCTGCTTGGGATCGCCCGCCTCACTCTGTATCGTCGCATGTCACGCCTCGGAATTCCTGCCCGCCGGTAAACCACTTCCATATTGAAAGCTTTTTTTGGTGAGCCGTTGAAGGTTTTCTGGCTCTATCCCTAGGCCACTTCGACTCAATTAATCTGAGCCAAGCCAGGGCGAGGGACAATAAAAAAGGAAAGAAGCCCCGGTTAGCGGGATTTTTCAACACTTCTTTTTTTTTCGTCACCCCTATAAAACGGATGATGGTTTTCCGCTCTGCATCGCCTGGTGGAGAAGTATCCTTCGGTTCTCAAGGGAAAATGCCAGGCGCATGATGAATGAAATAATTAGGTGTAACAGTATGTAACTAGATGTTACAGAAGTGCTTCACAAGGCTGTTACTTTGTAACAGGAAAAATGATTATTGATTTAATTATAAGCCTTTGAATTTAAGCGACAATAAATGTTTGGACTTGATGGCATATAAATTGGATTGTAAAGCAAGTGTGGATGTAAGCATCGTTAATAATTAACTGCCTAAGTTTTTCAATGTTCCGGTATAAAAGTCTGGAAGGAGGAAGTTATGAATAAGGAAATATTCATTTCATTTTTTCTTGTGGGGATGCTCCTAAGCCTTTCACAATTTGTCCTGGCTAGTGAGAACAGTCAAGAACAGAATTCTTCCTGGAAACTTGAAACGCAAGGTTGGTCGATTCAGGATCACATGGCTGCGGCAAAAGATAAAGAAGGTGAAGCCCAATCTCTACAGAGCCGTGTTCGCCATTTGGGGGAGCGCATAGCCCATTTTGATAAAAAGCCACACTTCGATCCAAAGGGGATTCATAGAAATTCCATGAAACTTATTGCCTCGACTTTGACAGGGGAATTAAATCGTTTAAATAAAGAGATTGCCTGGCATTTTCGGCAAGCCGACCATGCCAAGCTTACGGAGTAATGGAAGTAGCTGTATGAGGAGGGAATATGAATGAGTGTCTATCGTCGTTTCCAAGGAAAGAGGAGGGCCTGGAGGGGGATCCCATTTGTTCGGGGATAGAGGTGTCCTGATTCGGTTTTGTGCCTGATGTATATGTATATA
>JACDDF010000476.1 GCA_013817135.1 Nitrospirales bacterium | reverse complement strand
TCCATAAGGTAATGACGAAAGATTTCCTCAGGGACGGATTCCTGGTGCGAGAATTCAGCACCAGCGGTGAGAATTCTTCGGACGGATGCGATGATCCCTACATGGAGGAAGGGTTCGAGGCGAATACGGTCGTTTTGCAAGAAGCCTAAGACCGTGCGAAACAACTCCAAAAGAATGATGACGAACAACAGGTCATTCAGTAAGGTGATAGTGGCTGGCAAAAACCCGGTCTGTACCGATTGAGCATAGGCTACCCAACTATAACCGAACACCAACATGCCCACGAGGAGAAAACTCAAGCAGGCCGTGATATAGCCCCACCGGTCGAGGAACTGCATCCATTTGACCCATTGCTTGATCGATTCTGGTGTCCACCCTAACATGTCGAATTTGTCCTCTTAGGCGGTTCCTTGATGGGGGGTGTTGGGGGTGTGCTCCTGCCCGGGGTCCTCTCCCCGCATCTGACCAAACTCTAAACTCTGAATCGCACTCGCGCCAAAAGAATGACCACAACAGATGACTTCCTGAAAGCCCGCACCTCCCGCCATCACCATTAGCCGAAGTCCACAAGATTCAGTTGCAACTATTTTCTCATTGAGTGGCATGCCGACTGCCAAGGCTCCTGCTCGCCGGCCACGCTCTTGATTGAACGAGGGAACCACGTCTTCCTGGGTCAGGTCATGTCCGCAACACCGAATTTTTTCAAAGCCTTCACCTCCGCTCATCACCTTGAGTACTAGCCCGCAAGAATCCGGAAACCGTTTGCGTTCGTCGATAATGTCCCCTTTTTTCAATGCCATGGCCATGCTCCTTGCTCGCGAAATGAATCCTGAAATTTTGTCATCAGCAATAGGAATAGATGATTGGGTGTGCCGGTTTATACCGCAAGGTTGTTAGCTAAACAAATCTTTGTAGGAAATGTCCAGAATTGGGCTATGGCCTTCTTTTATCAGTTGGTCAGGTGAGCGATAGTAGTTGGCATCCATAGAGTGGCCCACAAGGAGACGAAGCCTCGACCGCCTATTGGAGTAAGGATGGTCATCCGTCTTATCCTTCTGTGCATTCAGGTCAAGGTGCGAAATTGGTCTTGGATCTGTGCTAACACATGGCGATGAGCCGAAAGGCCGACGGTATCAGGGATGGAGGGAATGTTGATTGGGTAATAGGGAGAGACAAACTGCTCTTTGACGGAGGCGATGCGGGCCAAGCTAGCCTCAAGGCGGCTTTTCTCCAATACATGGGATTCAACTGCACCACAAACGGCTTTAATAGTATGGGTCACGAGCCCGAGGGTTTTGCACACTAATAACATATCCACTCCGGCTTGCAAGGAGCGTACGGCGGCTTCGCCGACTGCCGAATGGTTCACAATGGCGCCCATCTCCAAGTCGTCACTCAAAATGACACCGGAAAATCCCATCTGCTGCCGAAGCATGTCTGTCAAAATAATGGAAGAGAGGGTTGCGGGATTTGTGGGGTCTAGCGCTGGATAGTGGACGTGGGCCGTCATCATGGCCTGAAGACCACGAGCAATGGCGTATCTAAAAGGTTTGAGCTCCACACTCTCCAGTCTCTCCAGGGTGGCGTGGACCACTGGCAGTTCCACATGTGAATCGGTACTGGTATCGCCATGACCAGGAAAATGTTTTCCACAGGCCAATACGCGATGATCGTGCAGGCCTGCGAGCGTGGCCGCTCCCATGAGGCACACCTGTTCCGGCTCGGTTCCAAACGCCCGATCCCCGATAATAGGATTGGAGGGATTCGTATGGATGTCCAGAACCGGTGCCATATTCATATTAATCCCTACGGCGCGTAACTCCTTGGCAGTTACGGCTGCGGCTTGGTAGGCAAGTTCGGTGGATCCCGAGTGGGCGACAGTTGATGCAGGAGGAAAAATGGTAAAGCCTGAAGGAAGGCGGGAGACGCGCCCACCTTCTTGATCGATGCCGATGAGCAGCGGGATGTCACCGGCCAGTGCTTGGAGGTCGTTCGTGAGGTGGGCAATTTGAGCAGGGTCAACCAAGTTTCGGGAAAAAAGAATGATCCCTCCTGGTCGGAATTCCTGCATCCAGGCTCGAAGGTCCGGAGTGACCTCCGTCCCTTCGAACCCGATCATACACAATTGTCCTACGAGTTCAGCGAAAGACATCGCGTGGTTTGCCGCCTAGCGATTGGCATGATTCAGTAAATACTGAATGAGCAACCGGGTCCCGATACCTGTCGGACCTTTAGGAATATACGGCCTTTCTGTTGTACCCCAATCGGTGCTGGCAATGTCCAAATGGACCCAGGGATGATCTCCGACGAATTTTGATAAGAATATTGCCGCGGTAATCATTCCGCCTCCGCGTCCACCGATATTCCGCATGTCCGCCACGTCACTTTTTAGCTGCTCAAAATATTCATCCCATAGGGGCATTTCCCATACCCGTTCCCCGGCATGATTGCCAGCCTTTTTGAAGTCGGCTTTCATGGTGTCGTCATTGCCCAACATGCCAATGGCGAATTGTCCCAACGCGACCGCAGCCGCACCAGTCAGTGTGGCGATGTCAATCACGCAGGCGGGTTTGAGCCGTGCGGCATAGGCCAAGCCGTCAGCAAGAATCAAACGACCTTCCGCATCGGTATTTTGGACTTCCACCGTTTTTCCAGAGAGCATGGTAAGGATATCGCCGGGTTTAGTTGCCCGTCCTCCCGGCATGTTTTCCGTCACAGGCAGGAGGCCGATCGCATTGATCGGGAGCTTGAGTCGTGAGGCGGATCGAATCGTCGCCAAGACTTCAGCGCCACCGGTCATGTCGGCCTTCATCTGTTCCATATTTTCTGATGGTTTTAGGGAGATCCCACCGCTATCAAATGTCACCGTTTTCCCGACAAAAACAATGGGTTTTTGTGTGCGAGGGCCACCCATATATTCCAGAATGATGAATTGGGGCGGTTCGATGCTGCCTCGAGAGACTCCCAATAAGCCGCCCATGCCGAGTTTTTCCTGCTGTTTGCGGTCCAAGACTTTGAGCCGGACTTTGGCC
>JACDDF010000475.1 GCA_013817135.1 Nitrospirales bacterium | reverse complement strand
ATAAAATTACAAACTGTGTAGTGCAAGGAACGGATGGAATTATTGGAAACGTCGCAGACATGTACGTGAACGATCAGACATGGAAGATCCATTATATGGCTGCTGACACGGGCAACTGGCTGCAGGGCCGCCATGTCTTAATTTCAACTGAGAGTGTTGTGCAGCCGCATGTGGAAATCGGGTCGTTCCGGGCCTTAGTCAGTCAGGCTCAAGTCGAGGGGGCACCAGCGTTTGAAATAGAAAAACCGTTCTCATGGGAGAAGGAGCGGCAAATCTGCAACTACTATCGATGGAGTACCTATTATCCTATAGACGAAAGGGAACTCTCCGTTTTCCCTGGAAAATTGACGAGCGTCAATGGTCTTAAGGATTTTTCCCTCCAGGCGACGGATGGGGAAATCGGAAAAATCATTAATTACATTATCGATGATGCCAATTGGTCCGTGCGGTATCTGGTCGTCGATACCTCGAAATGGTTGGCCGGCAAAAAGGTGTTAATTAGTCCCATGTGGCACAAGTCGATTAACTGGCAGGACAGAATGATCGTGGTGGATCTCAATCAGGATCAAATTGAAAAATCTCCGGAATATGACGCATCGGCCCCAATGGAACGAGTGTATGAAATTAATCTGTATAAACATTACGGGAAGCCACATTATTGGTAGAAGAGTTGAGAAAAAGCTCCTTTGAAAATCACGAATTTTCGTGGGGACATTATCATGCACAAAATGTTCAGTCCGGGGCACGCTCTTTGGGCGAGAGGTTAACTCTTGGTCGCGCTTATCACCCAATATTCGACACATAACTCAGAATCGTCGTTGAACGTTTTCCGGATCCATGTTTTGTCGCTCCAAGGTGACTCCTAGGATGAGGTTCACAAAGACCGTATGCACGAACATCTGGTCATTTTTGGAGCCACGGGTGACGTATCGAAGCGGTATGTTTTACCGGCCTTAGCTCAGGTATTCGGCAACCGGGGTCTTCCCACGGAATATACGATCACGGGGGTTGGAAGAAGAAATTGGACGACTCCTCAGTTTCAGGAACATGTGTCCGCATCTCTCCGCGAACATCAGACTCCACCCCTCCCACGATCCCGCGAAGGATTCCTTCAATCATTGGAATATGTGCGTGTCGAAAATCTTTCTGACGCCCGACAGATTGACTCCATTTTCAATAAACAAGCTGGAATTACGCTTCTATACTTAGGGCTGCCTCCTCAGATGTTTCCATCGGTGTTGGAGGCGTTTCGACACGCCACCTTACCTCCGCAATCCCGTGTCATCATCGAAAAGCCGTTCGGGTTGAATCATGCCCAATCCAAGGAACTGAACAGGCTCCTGCATGAGACATTTCCTGAAGAGTCCGTATTTCGCATCGACCACTTTTTGGGGATGCCGATTGTGGGCAACATTCTTGGTCTCCGGTTTGCCAATCCTGTATTCACGGCTATCTGGAACCGTCATCACATCAAAAAAATCGAGGTGATCTGGGATGAGACTTTGGCGCTGGAGGGGCGTGCAGACTATTATGATGGCGCCGGAGCGCTGAAGGATATGATTCAAAATCACCTCCTTCAGTTGATGGCTGCCCTGGCTCTGGAACCATTGAAGTCCATTTGGTCTCCTGAATTCCGGGACAAAAGAGTGGAGTTATTCAAAACTATTAGAAAACCGTCAAAGGCCGAGATTCGAGCCCAGACCGTACGAGCTCGTTACGGGTCCGGAGAGATAGGTGGTGTGCGGATTCCCGGTTATGTGAAAAATCAGGGAGTGGATTCAGGGCGAAACACGGAAACGTTTGCGCAAGTGACCTTATGGGTCGACAATGAGCGCTGGCAAGATGTGCCTTTTGTGTTACGTTCCGGAAAAGCGTTAGGTCGGGATCGAAAGGAAATTCTAGTGCATTTTAAAGATAGACAGAGAAATCCAGAATTCCATTTTACGGAAGGAGGCGGTAATGTCTTACGATTGGATCTCGCGAGTGAAGAAGTGAATCTTGGAATATTCACTATACAAGAAGCCGGAGGGATCACAGCTGCACCGGTGAGGGTGGACGACCCCATTGGTCCTGAACATCTTTCCCCCTATGAACGCCTGTTTCTTGAAGCCATGTCCGGTCATTCACGACTTTTTGTGCGAAATGATGAGGTAGAAGAGATGTGGGAAATCATCCAGCCCATTGCTGATGCTTGGGCGGAAAACATCGTACCCATGCAAACCTACCAGGCTGGATCCGATGGTCCACCTATTCAGGATAAGGTGGTAATGACAGAGCACGGGAACTCCCGAACGAGAGAGAATTCCACCCGGTAAAGGATTGTCTCTATATTGGTGGTTGGATTGTTGGATGAGCCGGAACTTGTGGATCATACGGATATTATGGTTCGAGCCCTTCGACATTGCTCTCAGGACAGCACTAGAAGGCTCGGTGCTTCTCCTTGTCATCCTGGAGAGTAACGAAGGATGTGAGTCAACCAGGCCATGGCTCAGCCAGATGCTTCGCGCGCTTGCCCTGAGTCCTTCGGCTTTTACTCAGGATAAACTCCGTCGAAGGGGCTCAGCATGACAATTCTGTTGTCGGAAAGAGAAACCAATGGCTAGCGGGCGGCGACTTCAACCAGACTCTCGTAGATGATGCGGATTCCGGTCTCGAATTGGTCGACAGGAATTCGTTCGGCGTCACCATGAATGGATGTCGCGAGTTCGGTGCTGAGCACGAGAGGGAGGATGCCATAGCACTTGGCCCCGCGCAGACGAAACATTCTCGAATCGGTTCCGAAAGGGACAATCGTCGGCACGACGGTCGCGTCGGGATGGTGCCGTGTGATGGCTCCGGACAGCGCTCGAAACATGGCGGTGTCATGCGGCGTCACGACAGACTGGCTCGCGGGGTGGATCACCTCGACTTCGACCTCATCGCCAAGTCTGGACTTCACTTCTGCCAAAAAGGCATCGGCATCCATGCCCGGCATTAATCGAGTGTCGAGGGTCGCGACTGCTAGCGAGGGAATGACATTCGACTTGGGCGGATCTCC
>JACDDF010000474.1 GCA_013817135.1 Nitrospirales bacterium | reverse complement strand
ACGGGTTTATTAACGTTTATGGTCCTGTTATTCGGGGAAATTGTCCCCAAAACCCTCTGTGCCAAACATTCCGAAACGGCCGTACAATTACTGGCATATCCCATTTATCTTTTTGAACAACTCTTCATTCCTTTTCTCTATTTCTTGGAACCGTTTATTTTAAAACTGACCGGGGGTCGTGGGTTAACCGTGCCATTTATCACGGAAGAAGAACTGAAGATCATGCTCGATGCCGGAGGTAAAGCGGGAGTCTTAGAGACGGATGAAGTGAGAATGATTAAAAACGTATTTGATTTCAATGACGTGACCGCTGAAGATGCAATGACTCCCAGAATATATATGTTCGCCCTCGATGGCAATCAAACACTGGGAGAAGCACGAGAAGAATTATTTAAAGCTAAATATTCACGGATCCCCATTTACGAAGGGAATCCCGATAATATCACCGCCATTCTCTATCGCAATCATGCCTTGATGGAACTGGCTCAAAGTCATACAAACCTCACCCTCAAATCATTTGCGAAACCTCCATTGTTTATTCCCGCTACCAAAACGGCTGATGATTTATTGAGGCAATTCCAACAAGAAAAACGCCATATTGCGATTGTGGTCAATGAATTTGGGGGAGTCATGGGATTAATTACCGTCGAGGATCTGCTTGAGGAAGTGGTAGGAGAGATTTTGGATGAAGGTGATCTAAGCGAAGAATGGATTCGCCGAACGGGAAAGAATCAAATTTTAGTGGATGGCCGGACTGAAGTTCGACGTATCAATGAATTTCTTAAAGTCGAATTAGATGAAGAAGAGCAAAATACCATTAGCGGGCTCATTCTGGAAGAGCTAGGACATATTCCCGCCATTGGCGAAAAAGTTGAAACTGACGGCTGCCTCCTCGTGGTACATGACGCAGATGAACGCTCAATCAAAAGCGTGCAGATCATCAAGGAAGAGCCTGTTCCGGAAACCCCTCCCACCGAACCGTCTACCGTGTCTTCAGAATCCTAGCAAAAACTTCTGATTTATTCCTTTGTCCTGCTGATAAAAGTTCATGTGGTCTCCCCTGATCATTTCCAGCCAGGAGATTGATCTATCCATTTAGTGGTCACTCATTCTATTTCCTGGTGAGATAAAACCCTCTTAGATTATTCGATAGAAATTTTACTCATTGGAGGATGAAGGTTCAAGGTTCCCGGATTGACTGAATAAGGAGAATTCATTTTCGTCAATAATTCGCACTCCTAATTTTGTGGCACTGTCGTATTTAGAGCCGGGGTCTTCGCCGGCTATGAGGAAATCAGTCTGTTTACTCACGCTGGTTGTGACACGTCCACCTAACTCTTCAATTCTGCGTTTCGCCTCCTGACGGGAATAGCCTTTTAAAGTTCCGGTTAGCACAAAAATCTTCCCCCTGAGCGGTTGAGCATGAAGCTCCGACATATTGGTTTCCTGTTGAACCCTAACCCCCAATGATTCCATGTGTTGCCAAACAATCAAATTGCGTGATTCTTGAAAAAAATGAATCAAGCTCGCGGCAATCTCTGGTCCAATGTCACGGATTAGCAAAAGTTCTTCTTCGGTAGCGCTCCTCAAATTGTCGAGCGAAACAAATTCCTTGGCCAGGATCCCGGCGATGTGAGTCCCCACATGACGTATACCGAGGCCAATCAGAAGGCGCGCGAAGGGAACGTCTTTACTCTTTTCAATTTCTCCTAAAAGTTGCCTCGCGGATTTGTCTGCAAAACCTTCCAATTGAAGAAGATCGTCGACACCTAATGTATACAGATCGGATAAATCCTTGACGAAGCCCTTGTCGACCAACTGTGCTACCGTTTTTTTTCCAAGCCCTTCGATATTCAAGGCACCCTTTGACGCAAAATGTTCAAGCGATCCCTTGAGTTGCGCTGAACAGACTGTCTGGCCCGTACAATACAAAATTGGCCCTTCCTGAATGGTATGTGACTGACATACCGGGCATGCCGTTGGCGGCTGAAAGGAAGCCCCACGCTTTTCACCCGGTACAGGCACTCGTTCCACCACATCCGGAATGACGTCCCCTGCCCGCTCGACTTTTACCGTATCACCCACCCGCACATCTTTACGGGCCACTTCTTCCACGTTATGCAGTGAGGCCCGGCTCACGGTCACACCACCGATTTCCACCGGGTCCAATAAGGCAATGGGGGTGAGCGCCCCTGTCCGACCGACCGACATGGCAATCTCCTGAACCTTGGTCAGTTCTTTTCTTGGAGGAAATTTGAAGGCGATGGCCCATCGGGGACTGCGTGACTTTTCACCGAGAGCCTTTTGCCAATCGAACCGGTCGATTTTGATGACAATGCCGTCAATTTCGAAAGGCAGAACATCCCGTTGTTCAAACATCTCGCGATGAAACTTCAGGGCTTCTTGAATGGAGGGACAGGGCCGGCGAAATTGAGGGATGGGCAATCCCCATGACTCCAGACATGTGACTGCTTCAAAATGGGTGTCGGGCCTTCCTGGCCCGGAGCTCATAAAATCGTAGCAGGTGATTGTCAGCGGGCGGGTCGCGGTGATGGCCGGATCCAATTGGCGTAATGTTCCGGATGACGCATTGCGCGGATTGGCAAAAGGTTCCTCCCCTTGCTCGGTCAATCGTCGATTCAATGTGTGAAAATCCGGGAGCCTCATAAACACTTCTCCCCGCACCACCACATGGGAAGGATAGGTCCCGCCTTCTCTCAACTGTAATGGTAAGGCGCGTATGGTACGAAGATTGTGCGTCACGTCCTCCCCTATCGCTCCATTTCCCCTCGTGGCCCCTCGAACAAATATGCCATTGTCATAAGTGAGTGCAACAGATAACCCATCGTATTTGGGTTCAGCCGTATAGCTCGGCTGGTTCACTTCCAGTTCCCGGCAAACTCTCTGATCAAAAGCCAAGACACTCTCTTCATCCATTTCCGAATCCAAACTGAGAAGAGGAAATTCGTGGGGAATTTTACTGAATTGGGCAAGCGGCGCCCCTCCGACCCGCTGGGTTGGCGAATCAGGTGTCCTGAGGTCCGGGTAT
>JACDDF010000473.1 GCA_013817135.1 Nitrospirales bacterium | reverse complement strand
GGCCTATACCGTGGTGGCCTGGGCAGTTGGAAATAAATTGGTCTCAGGGTATCTACTCGTCCCTCATATCGAAGGAGCCGGGGAACTCGCCATTCTGACGGCCTCCATTGTCGGGGCGGGGTTGGGTTTTCTCTGGTTTAACACCTATCCGGCGTCGGTCTTCATGGGCGATGTGGGATCCTTACCCCTTGGTGCGGCCTTGGGGACGGTGGCAGTGGTGTGCAAGCATGAATTGTTATTGATCCTGGTTGGCGGAGTCTTTGTGATGGAGGCGGTGTCGGTGATTTTTCAGGTGGCATCTTTTAAGTCCAGGGGGAAGCGAATTTTCCTTATGGCGCCGTTGCACCATCATTTTGAATTAAAGGGATGGGAAGAACCCAAAGTGGTCGTGCGTTTGTGGATCATTGCAATCATTTTGGGCCTCTTAAGCATTAGCACATTGAAATTACGCTAATCAGAGGATCATTGTGGAACCCTGTGGAGCCATGGAAGCCGTGAAAGTCACTCCCGTGTTTCCCATCGCGAGTTGGCAAGACAAGCGTGTCACGGTGTTTGGTCTCGGACGAAGCGGCAGGGCGGCTGCCGATCTCCTTCTGGACGTTGGCGCGCTGGTGACGATTGTCGAAGAACACGCAAGCCAGGATTTTGAGGCCACGTCGACCGCATATGGCCTTCGAGGCGCTCGAGTGTTTCGAGGGGATGAGGTAGTAGACGGGTTGAGGGATCTCGAACTCTTGGTCGTCAGTCCAGGAGTCCCCAAGGACCATCGTCTTCTCAAGGAGATTAACCAACGGGGCATTCCCATTATTGGGGAAATTGAATTAGCTGGATGGTTTCTTCGGGCTCCCATCATAGCCGTGACTGGAACCAATGGGAAAAGTACCACGGTGCGTCTGATTGGATCGATCCTGGAACAAAGCGGGAAGCGGGCATTTGTGGGGGGAAATCTCGGTATTCCGTTATGCGAGGCGGTGCCCAAAAAAACAGACCCGTCTCCCACGCCTGACTATGAGTATATTGTCGCAGAAGTCTCGAGCTTCCAATTAGAAACCATTCACCGGTTTAGGCCCTGGATTGCCGCGTTGTTAAATGTGACGCCAGATCATTTGGATCGACATCCCACTCAGGAAGAGTATCAGACTGCAAAACAGCGTATTTTTGAAAACCAGACGATTCAGGATTGGGCGCTAATTAATGCGGACGATCCTGTGGTAAGAACCATGGCCTTGTCGGCACGGTCAGGTATCTGTGAATTCAGTCTAACCAAAAAAGTAGAACAGGGTGTCTATCTCGAAGGAGGCGATATTAGGGCCAGGATGCATGGGGAGGATTTTTTATTAGCTTCACGGGACGCCCTTCCGATGCGGGGAGACCATAATGTGGCGAATGCGATGGCGGCAATGGGCATCGGACTCCTCTGTGGATGTTCAGGAGAGGATATGATTCGCGCTCTTCAGACCACCCCGACCTTTGAGCATGCCTTGGAGGTGGTTCGGGAGTGGCAGGGGATCACATTCGTCAATGATTCGAAAGGCACGAATGTGGACGCCACCCTCAAAGCCTTACAGAGCTTTCATGAGCCTTTGGTCTTGATTCTTGGTGGGAAAGACAAAGGCGGTGATTTTTCGAAGTTGGTTGACAGTATTACACGGCAGGTCAAGGGAGTGGTGATTATCGGAGAAGCAACTCAGAAAATCCTCCAGGCGTTGGATCAGATCAGGCCGGTGACCCTCGCAACCAGCTTGACGGATGCAGTGTCCCAGGCCGTGGCCTTCGCGTCCAGGGGGGATGTGGTGTTGTTTTCCCCGGCTTGTGCCAGTTTCGATATGTTTCGGAATTATCATCATCGAGGACTTGAATTTAAGCGGGTTGTCGGAGAACTTCAATAAATGGGCATTCCAGCCATTTTGCGGCGTAAAAACTCTCATGTGGATTCCCGGGCATGGGCGGATCTGTTCCCGAGAAATCTTGGCGTCGGTTCCAAGCGGATCGATCCTCTGATTGTGGGAATAACCCTGGCTCTATCCCTTGGGGGGTTGGTGATGGTGTTTAGTGCCAGTGGGGTCATGGCGGAAAATAAATTTACCAATGCCACCTATTATCTCCAACGACAAATCGTATGGATGGTGCTGGGATTTAGCGTCCTGCTGATCGGGTCCTTGATCGACTATCGCCAGTGGAAGCAATGGATTCCCATGGTTGTAGCAGGATGTGTCGTCGGATTACTGCTGGTTCTGGCTGTGGGCCCTCAAATTAATGGTGCTCGACGATGGCTGGCTCTTGGATTTTTTTCCATTCAACCCACGGAAATGGCCAAACTGGGGGTCGTACTGTATCTCGCGGCATTTCTCTCCAATCCTCAACGGCGTGTTACTGACTGGCAACGAGGATTTCTTCCCCCTGTGGCGATGGTAGCCATAATTTGTGGGCTCATTGTCGTCGAGCCGGATTTAGGAAGTACCGTCGTCATCGGTCTGGTGTTCGTCGGCATGATGTATCTGGCTGGCGCGCGACTCAGTCACTTGGGGTATTTAGGGATGCCGATGATTTTGGGTGTGTGTGCTCTCATCTGGATGAGTCCTGAACGATGGGAACGGATGACGACATTTTTGAATCCTTTTGCGGACCGCCAAGGTGCAGGCTACCAACTTGTTCAGTCCATCCTGGCGTTGGAAAATGGGGGATTATTTGGTGTCGGTCTTGGTCAGGGCAAACAAAAACTGATGTTTCTTCCCGAAGGCCATACCGATTTCGTGTTGGCCCTGGTGGGAGAAGAGCTGGGGCTCATTGGAACCTGCGGGCTTCTGGCACTGTTTGCCATATTGGTGTGTAAAGGATTTAGGGTCGCGGCCCTGGCACCGGATTTATTTGGGCGATACCTCGCCTTGGGAATCACCATGCTTCTGGGTATTCAGGCTCTGATCAATGCGGGCGTCGTGAGTGGGCTGTTGCCGACCAAAGGGTTAACGCTTCCCCTGGTCAGTTACGGAGGGTCGTCGCTCCTGGTCACGATGTTAGCTCTTGGAATTTTGCTGAGTGTGGCTCGACAGGGA
>JACDDF010000472.1 GCA_013817135.1 Nitrospirales bacterium | reverse complement strand
GATTGAATGCCAAGATTGCCACGATACAAAAACGTGCTTGTGGATTCAGAAATCGTGACCATTGCAAGATCGCCGTCTATTTCCATTGCGGCGGCCTTAACCTATCCGGTTCACGTGACCCATGGAAAAGTCTGATGAACCAGAATAATAAAGGAAGAAGGAGTACAAGAGCGTATGGCTGAGGTATCATTTCAGGTCGCGATTATCATGGGCAGCAAATCGGATTGGGATATCATGCGGTTAGCCAGTGAGACGCTCACTAAGCTGCATATTATCCATGAGAGTCGTGTCCTTTCTGCGCATAGGGCTGGGGATGCTTTGTTCGAGTATATTAGTGAGGCGGAATCTCTTGGAGTGCAGGTGTTTATTGCCGGGGCTGGGGGGGCGGCCCATTTAGCCGGAGTGATTGCGGCGAAAACCCAATTGCCGGTGTTGGGTGTTCCCATGCAATCAACGGCCTTGCAAGGCCTCGACTCCCTCTTGTCGATTGTTCAAATGCCCAAAGGTATTCCTGTGGGAACCTTGGCGATAGGAAGCGCGGGTGCGGTGAATGCGGCGTTGTTCGCTGCCGCGATTTTAGCATTGGCAGATGATTCCCTCTCCAAACGGTTACAAGCTTATCGGGAAGAACAAACGCGTGCTGTTTTGGCAGAACAGTTGTGAGTGTCGATGGAGAATGAGCTAGATGGTTCGAGAAAGAAGGTGCATGACAGGCAGGGTGCTTGATGAGGCGAATTCACAGGAGCCTCAAGATCGGGAATCATGGACATTGCGTCCGGATGCCCAATAAGACTTTTACTCGACCACCCACTCCGGTATTCGGAGGGATGGGTGCCGCGAGGTGAATCGCCTGTCTCGTGCCCGAACAGGAAAGACATCCTGTCTGACCAGACGAGTTACGGGTAATCTCCTCACGTTTTGATGGTCGTGGCGTCTGTTTCAGTTTTTTACATCGTCGATCCATTCAAATCTGAAGACTAGTTTTCCCTCCATTTCAATTTTCTCTCTAAACATCTTTGCCGGTCTGACCCAAAGTCCGCATTCGCCATAGAGTGCCCGGTAGACGACGAGGTCTTCTTCTGTTTCTGAATGTTTGGCGACGCCAATGACTTGGTATTCTTTCCCTTTATAGTGACGATATCTACCGGGTTGAATAATCGTAAGGCTCTGGTCTTGAGGCGTCTGTGGTGTGTTCATAAGGTGTATGGGTGTTGTTCCGTTCGAATGCTGTCGAAGTGCCTCGCAGAAGGTCCGATCGTCATGGGTTAGGCCTGTGAGTGGTATTGGCGATATGCATAGAGGGCGATACTTCCTGCGACTGTTGCATTTAATGGGATCGATGGATGGATTTGAGGAATACACAGGCGTTCCGAAAACTGAAAGGGTGGAACACCGACGCCTTCCTCGCCAATAAGGAGTCGAACATGCTTAGGCCATTTGACCGTAGACATGTTCGTCCCGTGTAAATCTAACGCGGTAATCCATTGCAATGTTTCCGGAGTAGCCAGGTCGGTAATGGAGTCTGCCCATTGTAAGGACTGGACAAACACCGCGCCGCTACTGGCACGAATGACTTTCGGGTGGAAGGGGTGAACGGCTTCCTGAAGCAACACCACCGTTCGCACGTCGAACGCTCGACAGCACCGGAGTAAGGCCCCCAGGTTCCCAGGGTCTCCAATCGGGCACAAGACTTCCAATCCGTTGGGGGGTCTGCTTAGATCTGTATGAAACATTTCGGGAACGCCGCAGACCAGGAGCGGTTCTTTCGTTCCAAACACGTCCAACTCCTGAAACAGGGAATGAGACAGTTGATAGTGTATGGCCTGAGATGGGAGATCATCTCTGGAGCTCCACGATGGCGGAAGTAAGACTTCGTGGACAGTCACCTCAGAATGCGACCCGAGTTCCTTTCGGAGTTTATTCCCGGAAACGAGGCAGAGGCGATGCCGTTTAATCCCATGAGAGTCGAGTAATGATACCCATCGCTTGAAGTGGGAATTTTGTTTACTGGAGATCGGGTGTTGTTGATTCACGAGGCTTTAGAAAAAAGGGAGTGAACGAGTAAGCGGGGGATCAAGGAATCCCTTTAGGCTTACTGTTTGTAGCTATTGGGAGAGAGCATAACAAAAAGTGACTCAAGAGACCTAGAGAAAATGCCGATAACTGAATCAAACAGTTACCCCGCTCTCCCCATGCATTCGCTGGATAGTTCACCGAAACAAACATAGGCAGAAGTGACTTGAAGAGGAGGAAGGCATGTGAGGATCTTGGTCCATTGGGAAAAAAGATCAATCTGATAATGGGTCCCAAAAGGAGCAGGACGCAAACGGGTCTAGAGCGGCAGAGATATCGGGAGAATCCGACAAGGCTTTAGAATCCTTAGCCAGGGTGTTGCGATGTCTGGGCCGTCATGCGTTTGAACTAGACCAACTCTCGGAAAAGGATATAGAAAAGGAATTTGAACGGTGGGCGAGACATGTGTTGGTGGGTGCCCAGATTGACGACGATATAAAAAAACGCGAGACAAGCCCACGACGGGATTGGGGGGCACTCGCTCAATTTGTCAATGGACATCGGCAACAGGAAAAATCCTATGTGACACGCAATCTCCAAGATATGCGAAATGTTCTTTGCGAATTTACCAATATCATGGGACACGCATTTGTGGAGGATCAGGAAACTGATCAAAACGTGACGACCCATCTGGTCCAATTGCGTTCGGTCACCGAGGACGGTTCTTTCCAAGATGTGAAGCAGGCCCTCTTGGGCTGTGGTTGAAGGCATCAGTGCTCTTGTGGATAAACGAAAAGAACGTCAGCGACAACGGGTGGAAAGTCTCGGAGAAAAATTACGTGTTGTTGAGGAGGAATTGGGAGGTGCACGAAAGCTCATGACGCTGGATGCTCTGACCCAGCTATATAACCGCGGAGCGCTGGATCTTCAATTAGAACGAACGGCCAACGTGAGTTTTTTCTCCGGAACGTCGGCTTGTATTTTGATGGTTGATGTCGATCATTTTAAGCACGTGAATGATACCTATGGCCATCCGGCTGGCGATG
>JACDDF010000471.1 GCA_013817135.1 Nitrospirales bacterium | reverse complement strand
CAAGGTATACAGCCCATGGTCATTCGCGTTGTGCCGCAACACATATTCCGGCATCTCCTGAATATCCAGATCGGTATGGTAATGCTGCATCCAGAGATAGTCTCCAAGAATAACCAATTTCAAGAGCGGAGGGTCCGAATAGAGTTTCAGTTTGACGGATTTCCCGACCCCCTGAAGTCTTTTGAGCAACTTAATGCTCTGCCTGACTCCCTCTCGATATTTCTCAATCGACATCATCGGATCCGCAATCGCCCGGATCCGTGCACTGGCGCCTTGGCTAAAGGGGTTCACCAACATGATGTTGGCTCCCAGGCATTTATCCAACACGGTCGATAAGTCCCCTACCTGATCGCGCAACGTGTCATACCCGCTTGATCCGATGACCATAACTGTCCGGCCGCGCCCCTGGGTCTCCCGGAGCTTGCGAATCCCATCCTCAGCCCGCCGCGCCCGGTGGGGGAAAAATGACACGAAGCCCGCATCGATGGCCATTTTGGCCAGCTTCCGATCCTGCCAACTCCGTCTGATATAGGTCAGCACCACAATCAGTAATGCCGCCACGCCTATTTCCAAGGCCACGATCGACATCTTCTCCTTCTCCACCCTTGTCCAATAGGTCAGAAAACTTGTGGCCACGGTCGGGAGCGACATGGCAATCCCCGCACTCAGACACAAGACCACAATATGATAGCCAATCTCTGAGGCATTCTTGATACCCTCACCGAATTTGGCCACAATCTTTTTTACCATCACGTATCCTACTTTCTTTTTAACAAAAAACCACCAATAATTTACACACACGATTCAACATCTTCAGTTGTCGGCCAAATCCGACAACCCTTGCTCCCCTATCAGGGCCTGTTGAAAAAAGCCGCCAGCGGCGTTCGCGCAATTTTTCCGTGGTCACGTACTCCGTGTACGCTCCGCGCGCAAAAATGACTGTGGCCTAGCTGGACGGACTTCTTTGAAGCGGCCCGAAGACACTGGCATTCCAGATGATCAGGGGCGTATGTGCCAATGGGAGACCGTATTATTCAACACTTCCTATCACACAACTCCTGGAACCTTGTGGGATTGCTCCTGCCTTCAGGAGACCACGGAGGGTTTGCACAAAAAAATCGTGTAAGTCCTTGTTTCATTCTCGAGGAGTCTGTCGCCCCGGAAAGAAGAGGTCTTACACGATACGCTTGACGGTATCACAAGGTTTTTATTCTGACAAGCTGGACATGTCACAGTCCGGCCAGTTCTCTACTTCTCCTGTGATCACGCTTTCGATTGATGAACACCAACCACGTCACTCGGCCGAAATGCGAAAGCTGCGCGGTGGCTTCAACCCGTCACCTCGCATTCAATCGTTTGTCTAATTTGGGTGGTATCCGAATTTCACCGGACTAAGGCCAAGTGAGTTATCGGAGCAACAGCGTCGGAACTTTAGCGGAACGCAACAAATCGGAGGTTTTGCTGCCGAAGAACAGGCTGCGAGGAGGAGAATGGCTGTACGCGCCCATGATCAGCATATCGATGCCGAGCCCAAGTTGCATAGACAGGTGGCCATTTTGTGGCTATGATTGTAGCCACACAGAAAGGAGATGTCTTATGAAAATCGCCAGTGTAAAAGAAGTGAAAGACAACTTGTCGCAGTTCCTCAAAAAAGCCGAGCAAGAGGATGTGGTGATCACCAAAAACGGACGACCCACCGCTATCCTTCACCATCTTGGAGAGGACGAAGTAGAGGATTATATTCTCGAACATGATCCCAAGTTCCGGAGAAAAATCGAAAAACACTGGAAAGACTACCTCAAGAACGGCGGCACCTCACTAGAGACGCTGCTCAAGGGATTAGGCGGGTGAACGTTGGCGACAGGCCTTTTGCAATCGAATTTGTTAAGAAAGCTGAGCGTGAAATCCGAGCATTGCCAGAAGCGGACGCACGAATCATTATCCGGGAGATTCAAACCCGCCTGTCGTCTGAGCCGTTCAAAGGGAGTAAAACCCGCATCAAACGACTCCTGAGCTTTACCCCGCCCTTGTATCGGTTGCGAGTCGGAGACTACCGAGCCTACTACCGTATTGTCACGCACCAAGTCGTAATCCTGGCCGTTCTACACAAAAAAGACAGCGCACAATAGTTAAAACGTCGCGGCTAGTAGTGCTAGCGCAAACATGGTTGATCCGGCGATGCACTCACTCTAGATCCATGACTCAGTTTATTTATCTTTCCTTGCTAATAAGGAACCCATGAGTGAAGCCGCGTTGAGCCACCACCTCTGGTGCGGCTCAACACTGACACTCCGCAGACGGGACATCAACCCCGCCCTTGAATCTCCTGTTAAACGGTTCCCCGCCCTTCCAAACGGTGCATAGGGATTTAGTCAACCATAGACTTGAACCCAATAAACGAAAAGCAATGCATTGAAAGCTATTGGTACACCCTTTACATTTCCCCGGGAAGGAGAGGAGTGAACGCTCCGGATTATTGAGGGGACGTAAGTTCATCCTGGGCGACATGGCCACGCATGGACTTCTCCGTGATGTTGTCCTGGATTTCCCGGGCGATGACCCGTGCCAATATCTCAGCCGGTAGGGCACCCATCGGAAGGCCATTGGTTTCCGCAAAAAAAGGATCATCAGGCGAGGCTGATCGGTGGATATTGATCAACACCATGGCCGGTTGAATGGTTTTGGCCTGTTCGCCTGCTGTGATGGACTGCTCTTTGGGGACCACCCGGGTTCGCGTCGCCCAATCCCGATTAGAAATGTCCGCAAACGCGACGTTCCAGAGTTTGCCATTGAGCAGGCTCCTCACCGCCTTTGGTGTGTGTTCCTGAAAATATGGCTCTCGCACTATTTTTTGCAGGGCTTCACGCACCCGAATGTCATACAACTTGGCAGTGGAATCAGGTTGTGCCGGGGAAATCCGTGTGGTGGAACCTGTTTCATAAGAGGATTGCCCTTCCAAACTGTTATGCCGATCGGTTGTGGTTAAATAGGTACGAAATAAATTCTGAAGCAGATGTTCGCGTTCCTCTCCTGACATTTCCGCAATCTCTTGATTGGTCT
>JACDDF010000470.1 GCA_013817135.1 Nitrospirales bacterium | reverse complement strand
GATTATTTAATGGGAATACCCACATTGCCTGGGATTTCATGGCCCAAGGCGTAAGGAGCGCATCATGATTGATACCGGGATGAAAGTGTTGGTGGTAGACGATATGTCTACCATGCGTCGGATTGTGAAAAACGTGTTACGTCAAATCGGCTTTTCGGACATCATGGAAGCCGAAAACGGGCAGGATGCTTTGACGAAATTGAAGGCCGGCGGCTTTGGGTTGGTGGTGTCGGATTGGAATATGCCTGTGATGCAGGGTATTGAGCTTTTGCGGGCTGTTCGAGCCGATGCGGAATTGAAAACGCTCCCCTTTTTGATGGTCACCGCTGAGGCGCAGAAGGAAAATTTAATCGAAGCAGTCCAAGCCGGAGTCAGCAACTACGTCGTTAAGCCATTTACCGCAGAAGTATTGCAAGGAAAATTAGAAAAAATATTTGCCAATGTTCAGCCGGCGAAAAAGTCATAACGGGGCAGAATATCCTCCGAATATTACGAAATAAAGGAGATTCTTATGCTCGTGGATCGGATGATTGAGACCGAGGTGCCAGGCGATGGAGAGATGCCCGAAGAGGGCTTGAATGAGAAACGTTCCATTAATGTGGAAATGGAGGAATTGGCCAAGTATGTGGAAGTGATTACCCAAACCATTCGGGAAATGGAATCCCCGGTGAACTCCACCTCAGATCAACTGCCTCAAGCCACCTCACATTTACATGATCTTGCCAAGATGACGGAAGAGGGAACGCATAAGGTTCTCAACCTGACGGAAGAATTGGAACGGAACCGGGAGGTGATTCAACATCATTTGGAACAATTACGGGCCAATGTGGCCGGAAGAGCGGTCAAGGATCTTGATGCAATTCTGGTCATGGTGAAGGCTGATGAAGAACGATTGTTAAATATTCATGTCGCGTTGTCTTTCCAGGATCTCGTGGCCCAGCGCGTGGCAAAGCTCGTGACGATTTTAAATGAAATCCAACATAAATTGTTGAAGTTGGTGGTCATCTTTGGCATTCAGCAACAGAAGGGTGGGGCAGGATTACCGGGTGAAGGACGTGGGTATGAAATGCTGCGTCAGTTGGAATCGTCAAAAACGACGGCCCTTCAACAAGACCTGGTCGATAGCATCATGTCTGAATATGGAATGTCCTAATTGCCCATACACGGACCTTTAGTCGTGATGGCTCACGGTGCGCGATGGGCTGAAAGAGAAAAGTCTAGGAGCTGAGAACAGGTGATTGATGATTGATGAAATGAAAGAAATACTCAACGACTTTTTGGCGGAGAGCTCGGAAATGTTGGAAGCCCTTGACCAACATTTCGTGAAGTTGGAAACGGAACCTTCCAACACCGAACTGCTGAACGAAATTTTCCGGTGTATGCACAGTATGAAAGGATCAGCCGGCTTCTTGGGGTTTACCCATTTGGTTGAAGTGGCGCATCAAGCTGAGAGTTTGTTGAACAAGCTGCGACAGGGTGAGATGTTGGTTTCTCCGTTCATTATCGACATTATTTTGGAAGCGGTGGATGCGGTGAAAATGCTCCAGTCCGATATTCGGGAGACCGGAGAGGATTCTCATGTCGAGACCCAGGGCATTGTGAATAAATTGGCGTTAACGATGGATAGCGCCGACGATCTGATGCTGTCAGTCCCCCCTCCCCAAAAGGCCGTGATGAACACAGCCCCTTCCGCCCATTCTCAACCTTCGGCGGAGATGCCGCCTTCCTCCGTGACCGTGCCGTCTGATACCTCTTCCTTGTCTTCTCCTCATGAAGTACCGCCGCATGAAGGACCGGTAGGGATTGAAGAGGTTGGGGAACCTGCCGCCGTTGCTGAAAGTCCCGTGGGATTGTCTGAGGTATTAAATAAAATGAAAGAAGCGGCGACCCGAACCGTTCAAGCCGCTAGTGCTCCGTCTGGCAAGCCATCAGGTGGTAAAGAAGAAGACCAAACCGTTCGAGTCGAAACCAAACGCTTAGACCATGTCATGAATCTGGTGGGAGAACTGGTTTTGAATCGCAATCGTCTTATTAAGCTGGGGAGTGGGCTGGAGGAGCAAGATGAAACGAACCCAGCTCTCCGGGAATTAAACGTTACGTTGGCGCAACTTAATCTGGTGACCTCTGATTTGCAATTGGCGGTTATGAAAACACGGATGGTTCCAATTCGCAAGGTGTTTTCCCGATTCCCAAGATTGGTCCGGGATTTGGCAGGTAAGTTAGGTAAACAAGTGCGTTTGGAATTAGTGGGAGAAGATACCGAAGTCGACAAGTCTGTGGCCGACGAATTAAGTGATCCGTTGATTCATCTGGTGAGGAATTCGATGGACCATGGTTTGGAGACGGCGGCTGACCGGAAACAACACGGTAAAGGTCCTGAAGGGTATGTGCGATTGTCAGCCCAGCAGGAAGGTAACAGTATTGTGATTCGGGTTGAAGATAATGGGCGCGGGTTGCAAGTTGAGAAAATTGCTCAAAAAGCCCTCGAAAAAGGGCTGGTGGCTCAAGCCGAATTGGAAGGCATGAGTCCTCGGGAAATCATGAATTTAATTTTTCTTCCAGGGTTTAGCACGGCAGATCAAGTGAGTGATGTGTCGGGTCGGGGCGTGGGCATGGATGTGGTTCGTACCAATATTAGTCGCATGAATGGGAGTTTGGAGTTAGATTCTGATCCGGGTCAAGGGAGTCGCGTGACGATCAAGCTTCCGTTGACCGTGGCCATTATTCAAGCACTAATGGTGGAGGTGGAATGTGCCACATTTGCCATCCCGCTGGCTTCCGTGGTCGAGGCCGTCAAAGTCACCAAGGAAGAAATAAAAAGTATAAATGGGCAGGCGGTGTTGAACCTCCGTGAACGCATTCTTCCGCTCCTGGATCTTGGTGAAACCTTTCATATTCCCAGGGACCGGACTGGTGTTGACTGCTATGTCGTAGTCGTAAAGATCGGTGAACAACAGTTTGGAGTTGTGGTGAATCGATTGCGGGCACAAGAGGAAGTCGTGATTAAGTCGTTGGGGGAATTTTTGGCCAACGTTAAGTGCGTGGCGGGAGCGACCATTACCG
>JACDDF010000469.1 GCA_013817135.1 Nitrospirales bacterium | reverse complement strand
GACCGAGACGGCCAAAACTTTGAAATTGCTTCACTTGGACGACCAAGCCATGGCGATGTATCGAACTGTCCTGGATCATGAGTCGTGTCATCTGGATGCCCTCAATAGGCTTGGCATTTTGTATCTCAGCCATCAGGAATATGGAAAGGCAGTTCACACATTTCGACAGGCCGTGAAGTGTGCGCCCTCTTCGGCGTATGCCTGGTTTTATCTCGGTGAATCGATGACCGGTTCCGGCTTGGTGGAGGAAGCACATGCTGCCTGGAAAGAATCATTGGAGCGGGTGATCATTCAGAATTCCCAGGAAAAAGAGCTGTTTAATCTCATGCGCGAGCGGGCTGTGAGTGGGCCTGCGCTCCTCTCCCACGTCTCTCCGGTCAAGCCAGTCAATAGCCCGCAAGTTAGCTCTCGTTAAGAAGCAAATATTGCTGCCATTGTTTCCTCCGATATCCGAATATGTGCCGATCGTAACTATGTCCAGATAGGCCGATTCCATGACTGTCGATGGCGACAACCTCAAAAACCATCCGGGCATGTTTCCTCTTTAATGGGCCCGTTGTATCCCAGTGGCTTGATTCCCTCTTTCCCGTCCTCCTTCAATCCCCGCATTTTCAATCCAAACATTTTCAAGGGGTCTTCCCCTTTAGACCCAGGGTTTTCAGTAGTAGTGGCTTTCAGTGTGAGAATTTACAGTCAATACATGATCATCAATTCTCACCTGTTTATGAAGGTATAAAGGAGGCTTTATGCAAACGTTTACACTCTCGGCCATGCGAACTGAGCACCCCGATGTTTTTCCTCAATTGATTAACCACATGCACCAATCACATTGTTCCCGGTGCGGAGGAAGAATGATCGAGGAGACGTATATCGACATTTTGTCCGATTATGAGGATTTTCAGTTTCAGGCCAAACACTGTATTCAATGTGGGGACGTCATCGACCCCTTCATTTTGCTGAACCGGTTGCTGAAAAATCAGGGCGCGACTTCTCCAGTCCGCTCATCCCCTCAACCACGTCATCGGGTCAATGGAATGGTCATGACTGCGTAACAAGAAGGATATTCTTAATAAGGCCGGGGAGCCGGGGAGGGATATCCAACTTTGTCAGGAGATACGCTCAGGATCCCAGGGCAACAAAGTGTCCGATGGAGGAATTCATAGCATGAGGAAACACAAACCCCGTTTTCACTGGATTTTCGGACTCGTATGCTGTCTCGTCATGGGGGGAATCGGAATGGCTGCAGATATGCCGAATGAACCGGGTGAAGCCAATCTTATTCATGAAGATGTGAATATCATCACGGGATTGTATATCCGGGAATACTCCTTGAAGGGAGATGAGATCGTCGATTATAAAACGGCCCGCCAAATTATTTTTTATGAAAATAACAAATTTTGGAATACGGTGGTTGAAACTGAGGAATGGCCATTATTCTATTGGTTCGACCAGAATCGAGATGGCATGTTCGATCAGTATGTCGATCAGAGAGTGGAAGGGAAACGAGAATATATTATCTTGTATTTGCCTGTTTCGGAGAACTAATCTATGAATAAGTTTGTTAAGGCGGCCTTTATTCATGGGGTTTTGGCATGGACAGTCCCCGTCGTATGGTTCTGCTCCTTGCCTCAATCCGTTGAGGCCGAACAGTTTTTCTGGCAGCAGCAAACGGTGACTTTTCTCGGGACAACTCTAGATCAGAATCGTCAACCAACCGGGATTGTGGCCAAACTTGGAATATCGTTTCGCAAACAGGAACTTCAAGAAGCCCTGAATGTGTCGTTCGCGAGCGGACCGGGAAAATTTTCGCCTTTTACTCAGGTGGCCATTCAATCAGGAATCGTGGCTGCGGCTCGTGTTGCGGGTCTGGATCCAAAGACCTGGAACATATTTCTAAAATTTCCCAATCCAGGGGTGACGATACACGGCGATAGTCTGACAGCAATGGTGAGTCTGGTGGTTCTTGCCATGGCGAACGATAACGCAATCCTCCTGAGCCGGGTGATGACCGGGAACGTGACCCGTGATGGTCATATTGGGGCGGTGGGGGGGATTTCACTGAAAATCCAGGCCGCATCTGTTGAACATATCCGAAGAGTAATTATTCCTGAAGAGCGTTTCCCTGAAGACAATGACTGGCAGACGCCTTTTCTTATGCAGATTTCCCCTGTCAATACGGTGGTTCAAGCCTATCAGATCTTGACGGGAGCGAACCTGCCAATCGTCGATAAAACAATCGGACTGATGGCGGAGAATGTAAATGAGAAATGAGAAAGACGATTAGGGGCGTTTTTTTTGATGCCAAAGGTTCCGGACGATCGTGACTAAATTTTCAGCCGGTCCCCCCTTCGTGACAAATGCCTCAGCTCCTGCCTCTTGGAACCATCGGGCCGCCTCAGGAGTGTCGTAAACGGATAATCCGATTATCACCATTTCAGGAATATCCTGTTTAATCCTTCTGCTGGCTTCCAAGCCGTCCATATTGGGCATATTGAGATCCATCACGACGACGTCAGGGTGAAGTAATCCACAGAGGGTCACGGCTTGCGTTCCGTCTTCTGCTTCTCCCACAACTTCAAAGTCCACCTGAGAGTTCAGGATATGGCAAAATCCCTCACGCACCTTCTTGTGATCATCCGCGAGAAGGATGCGAATTTTTTCTGAACGGGAACGGGAGGAATGAGTCTTCATGCCGGCTTGCACCGGAGTCGGATGAGCAACGGGTGGCCGGGGTTCTTCCAGGCCTTTTTCTATGGGAATACGCAGGAGGACATGAGTCCCTTTCTGTAGGGTCGAATTGAGTATCATTTCTCCGCCGAGAGCTTCCAATCGTTCCCGGATACTAAAGAGTCCAAAATTGGTTGGAGATTGTTCATTTCTGTTTTCATGACTGTCTATAAAACCGCAGCCAAAATCTTCCACCTCAATTATCAGATGGTTGTTCTCTTGAATGGCCAGGTTCACCGTCACTTCGTTTACTCCGGAATGCTTGAGTACGTTAAACAACAATTCACGAACAGATTGGAAAATGAGCACAGCCTGATCTTCTGGGAGATTCAACCTCAAATTC
>JACDDF010000017.1:9804-12973 GCA_013817135.1 Nitrospirales bacterium | reverse complement strand
GCTGTGTGGATTTTGACACCGGGCAAGGACTGCCCGGACTAGGTAAAAAATATTTCCTAGGCCTTTCCCGAAAAATGATCACTCGACCCGTCCTACTTGTTGATACGTCGAGAGTCTCAGCAAGAACGGATAGGAAACCCACTTCTCAATATATTGTGATTGCAGATCTTAAGGGCAAGGTTTTTATGCCTCTAATCGTTCAATTACAAGATGAAAATGGAAACGTTATTAGCGAAGTGATCGATCAAAAAGGATACTTCGCAAAACTGTTGCCGGCTATAGGTGACAACTCTTTTTATTGTTTGCATTTTATAGATGTATATGGTGATACCAGTTTTAATCGTGGCCAAATGAGCTCAATTATTTCTGAATTAGATCGGGTTTTTAAAAATGTTCAAAATACGGAAGAAGCTGAAATTTACAACCAAATACGGGTTCTAGCCACACGTTGTCAGGAAGAGGTTCACCTATATCTGAAATTTTATGGTGACTGAACCGAAGTCTGCTCTTGAAAAAATACCCCCGTGCCCTGATTGACCTGGTCAATTACACGTACGATGCCGCAGGCAATCACACGTCGGTGACGCGGAGCAATGGGGCGGGCACGGTGCTGCCGAACGGAGCCTCCGCCATCTACGATGCGGCCAATGAACAGACGACGTTCAATGGCGCCACGCTCACCTATGACGCCAAAGGGTATCTGACCAGCGATGGCAGCAAGACCTATCAATGGAAGGCGCGGGATCAACTGGTGGCGATGACGGCCCCACTCTCACGGCGAGCTTTACCTACGATGCCCTGGGCCGCCGCACCTCGAAGACCGTCAATGGCCACACCACGCACTTTACGTATGATGGCGACGATATCGTAGCGGAGGTGGATAGTCAGGCAGGCCTGGTCACGTATGTGCGGGGTCTCTCGATTGATGAGCCCTTCGTTCGCCAAACGTCTTCGGGGACGGAGTTTTACCATGCCGATGGATTGGGCAGCACGCTGGCGTTCAGTGATGACGCGGGGACGACGACGACCAGGTATTCGTACGATCCGTTTGGCAAGACCACAGTTACTGGTGCTTCCACCAATGCGTTCCAATATACCAGTCGAGAAAATGACGGCACCGCGCTGTACTACTACCGCGCCCGCTATTATAGTCCCACCTTCCACCGTTTTATTTCGGAAGACCCGATCGGCTTGGAAGGCGGCGATGAGAACTTCTATGCCTATACCTTCAACAGTCCCACGAATTTTACGGATCCGAGTGGGGAGGTGGGGTTCCTTGCGCCACTCCTCCCACCAGCAGTGGCGTGTATACGTGGGGCAGGCTCAAGCCTTCTGGCCGATGCCCTCTCAGGACGGAAACCTAATTTAACCGAGGCCGCTCTGGGCTGTGTCACCGGTGGAGCCAATAAGGTATTTAGTGCCGCCAAAGCGGCGGGGAAGGCGGCGGGAAAGGGACTGTTAGGAAAGAATGCAAGAGGGGCTTTTTCAAGGACAAACACCGATTTACCTGGCGGCCGGGCAACGGCAAAAAGTATTTTTCGAAATCAAACGCAAGGCCATCGAACGCTATGGGCGACCAGAAATTATGAATACGGATCAGGGCAGTCAATTTACGAGTAAGAAAATTGCGTCAGGGAGAGCCGTCGACAATATTGCATGAGTATATTGATATTAAGAATTGAAGGTGCTCATCAACATTGCCAGTCTTTATAAATGCCCGGACACCTTACGTCTTTGGCTTTCGTATGGCCGACGATTTTGCTTTGACGGGCAGGAGGACGGATTTCCATTGCTGTGCCATGCCTTGGATATCGGTGAGAAATGTCGGGGCGGAATGGTGTTCACCAATGTGTCGAACCAGGGCGCTCCCAATAATGACCCCATCTGCAAATTGTCCCACTTCTCTGGCCTGCTCAGCGGATGCAATTCCAAATCCCACTGCTACTGGCTTTTTTGATGTACGTTGAAGCTGTTGCACGCTTTTGCGCACCTGACTGAGATCGGTCAGCTTCGCACCCGTAATACCGGTGAGAGAGACATAATAAATAAATCCATGTGATCGCTGTATCACAGCACGTCGTCGTTCCGCCGTGCTGGTCGGAGCCAGCAGGAAAATATTCACAGGTCCTCCCGCAGCCTGAGCGGCGCGATAAAGAAGGTCAGACTCTTCTGGTGGCAAATCCGGCACGATGAGTCCATCCACCCCTGCTTGAACGGCATTGGCACAAAAATCTGTGATCCCCATGGCCAGGAGGCTGTTGTAATAGGCCATCAAAATAAGGGGAATGGACGTCTTCTTTCTGAGCTTTGTGACAGTGGCAAGAATCTTTTTCAGAGTGGTCCCTGAGTGAAGTGCCCGTTCTGCGGCTTGTTGAATCACCGGACCATCGGCGATGGGATCCGAAATGGCACACCCAGTTCAATCAGGTCGGCACCACCCTTTTCCAACGCTAACACCAGAGATTCGGTCATGGCTAAAGTCGGATCGCCAGCCATAATGTAGGGGATGAGGGCTTTTTCACCCTTAGTGTGAAGTTGTGAAAATGTAGCTTGAATGCAATTGCTCATATCAAAAGATTTCACGGATTCCAGACCACTTCAATGTCTTTTTCTTTTGTGTTTCGCTAAACCCTGTGGCATGCGTCATGCCATTTTCTAGAGAGGGATGCCCCGCATTTTGGCTAGTTGTTGGACGTCTTTATCTCCGCGCCCGGAGAGATTCATGATGAGGATTTGTGACTTCTTCATCGTTGGCGCCAGCTTGACGACTTCTGCAACCGCATGGGCACTTTCAAGCGCGGGAATGATGCCTTCTTCCTTTGCGAGTAGGTCGAACGCAGCTAAGGCTTCAGTATCTGTCGCGGAGGTGTACCGGATTCTTCCTGTATCATGATAGTAACTGTGTTCAGGCCCGACTGCCGGATAGTCCAATCCCGCAGACACCGAATGTGTGGGGTTGACTTGTCCATCCGCATCCTGGAGGAGATAGGTCATCGTTCCGTGCAACACGCCAGGTTTCCCTCCTGCAAAGCGCGCGGCATGTTTTCCGCTTTCTATCCCGTATCCCCCCGCTTCAACGCCGACCATTTCAACTTTCGTATCTTTGACGAATGGATAAAATAATCCAATGCTGTTGCTGCCGCCGCCAACACAAGCGACAAGACAGTGA
>JACDDF010000017.1:0-9794 GCA_013817135.1 Nitrospirales bacterium | reverse complement strand
CCATCATGGGATAGGGATGGGGGCCCAGAACCGATCCAAGCAAATAGTGGGTAGTGCTCACATTTGTGGTCCAGTCACGCATCGCCTCACTGATGGCATCCTTGAGTGTGCGGCTTCCGGAATTCACCCCCGTCACTTTTGATCCAAGTAACCGCATTCGGAAGACATTCAATGCCTGTCGTTCCATATCCTCGGTGCCCATGTAAATTTCTGCCTCCAGACCGAACATGGCGGCCACGGTGGCGACCGCGACTCCATGTTGCCCTGCACCGGTTTCGGCAATGATGCGTTTCTTTTTCATTCGTCTGGTAAGCAAGGCTTGCCCGACGGTATTGTTGATCTTGTGCGCACCGGTATGACAGAGGTCTTCTCTTTTGAGGTAAATCCTGGCTCCACCAAGTGTTTTGGTGAGACGTTCGGCGAAGAAAAGAGAAGTCGGACGACCGACATACTGTGTCAGACAATCCCGAAGTTCTTGCTGGAAGGGTCGGCTTTCCTTAGCCGCACGATACGCCTTTTCCAATTCATGGATGGCGGGCATCAGGATTTCCGGAGCATACTTGCCTCCGAATTGTCCAAAACGTCCGTGTTTATTAGGAATGGTTGCCATGAGATATTCGACTGCAAAAAGAATGAAAAAGAAAAGAGTATAGCCACGGAACGGTTAACACACAAGACGAACCGATTGGATAAATTCCCGAATTTTTGCCGGATCCTTGCGCCCAGGGCTCTGTTCTACACCGCTACTCACATCGACGCCATAGGGTTGAACTTGGCGAATCGCATCTTGCACATTTTCAGGAGTTAATCCTCCTGCCAACAGCATGGGAACTGCTTTGGCCACTTCGCCGGCAAGCGACCAATCGGTCGTGTGCCCGGTTCCCCCGTAAGCGGTATCTGAAAATGCATCAACGATAAATCCTCTCACGCCTGTCCGTCCTTTCCATTCTGCCAACGCGAGATAGCTACTTCTATCCCGCAGCCGAATGGCGCGTATCACCGGGCGCTGTAGCGATTCACAAAAACCGGGAGATTCGTCACCGTGCAGTTGTGCCAGGCCCAATCCGCAGTCATCGAACACGCGCTTCACCATATCGAGATCATGATTGACAAATACCCCAACCGGAACGACGAAAGGGGGGAGGTTTGCAATAATATGTTGCGCGATAGCCGGTTGGACATATCGAGGGCTTTGAGCGTAAAACACAAACCCTAACGCGTCGGCCCCTTCCTGTACTGCGATGTCGGCATCCTCCTGATTCGTGATGCCGCAAATTTTTATTTTAAGAGACATAGTACCGTCCGCTGTGTGTCAGGAAAATTCTCAATCATCCCGGTGTACCGCTTCAATCTAATTTTTCTGCCTTGGCTATACAGGCTCCACTTCATGTTCGACCAGTCTCTTAAAAAAGAGAACGGGGCATAAGGGAGTTCCCCTCAATCGAATCCTAGACCCAGCGAGTGGTGGATACGTCTTTTTGGGGAGGTGTCGGGGGATGTAATAATTCCTGAATTTTTAATTGAATCGAGTCTGCGCGCAATAACGACTCACCGATCAACATGGCTTTGGCTCCTGCTTCCAGTATCCGCACGACATGAGCCCGGCTGTGGATTCCACTTTCACTGACAATGAGTGTGTCTGTCGGCATTCGTTTGGCTAGCCGCTCGGTGACACCCAAATCAGTCTGAAAGGTTTTCAGATCCCGGTTGTTGATACCAATAAGTCTGGCCAAGGGCACCCGTTCAAGGACGGTATCTAATTCCCGTTCATTATGGATTTCAATAAGCACATCAAGGGATAACCCTTGTGCGAACGTGAAAAAGTCTTCAAGCTGGAAGCGATCCAACGCCGCCGCAATCAGTAACACACAGTCGGCTCCATAGGCCCGCGCTTCATAAAACTGAATCTCCTCGATCATAAATTCTTTATTGAGCGTGGGAAGTTGAACCGCCTCTTTCACGTTGTGCAAATACTCCAGGTTTCCCTGGAAATATTCCTGATCCGTGAGGACGGATAAGGCACTCGCTCCATGATCCCGATATTGAGAGGCGATGGTCACCGGCTCAAACTGATCTTTAAATTCTGGTCGCATCAGTCCTTGACTGGGCGAGGCTTTTTTGACTTCGGCAATTAATGCCGGAGCCGCCGAAGTTAACCCTGTCTCCAAGGCCTGGATGAAACCCAGCGGTCGAGTTCGATCCACAATGCGGCCCTTGAGTTCAGCCAGGTAGCCCCGGCTTTGTTTTCGCCGCAATTCGGCTTTTTTATGTTCGAGGATCCGAGAAAGAATCATGCCGCCAGCTTTTTGGTCAGGGAAATGAGTTTGTCCAACTTTTCAAATGCGGCTCCGTTGTCTACCACGCGACCGGCTTCTTCGAACCCTTCTTTTAGCGATGACGCCTTCTGGCAAGCGATAAATGCCGGGGCGGCATTCATGAGAACGATATCCCGTTTGGGGCCCTTTCGTCCTCGAAAAATATCGAGAATGATCTGGGCATTGTCTTCCGGGGTTCCTCCCAAAAGTTCTTTGGGCGAAACAGGCTGAAGGCCGAAATCTTCCGGCCCGATGGAATAGCTCAGGACTCGTCCTTTTTTTCCTTCGGCAATCCCTGTGCGACTGGTTAAAGAAATTTCATCTAACCCGTCCATCCCATGAAGGACAAAGCAATGTTGTGTGCCTAATCGCAACAGGACTTGAGCCAATTTTTCGTTGAGGGCGTGATCATACACACCCAGAATTTGTATTGTGGCCCGAGCCGGATTGGCCAGCGGTCCCATGATATTCATCAGGGTGCGGATTCCTAACTCTGTCCGAGGTTTGGCGCAATGTTTCATGGCTCCGTGATAGAGGGGTGCGAAGAGAAAGCCAATCCCAATTTCATTAATGCAGTCGGCAACTTTTTCAGGAGACAATCCGATATTTACTCCAAGGGCGGCCAACACATCGGCACTCCCTGATTGAGAGGACACCGAGCGATTCCCATGCTTGGCAACGGTCATCCCCCCTCCAGCTACGACAAAGGCGGCAGCCGTCGAGATATTGAACGTGTGGCTTTTGTCCCCACCGGTCCCACAGGTATCCACCACCTGAGGATCGGTTATCGGGATTCGAATCGCCCGTTCGCGCATGGCTCGCACTGATCCGGTGATTTCATCGATGGTTTCGCCTTTCATACGTAATCCCATTAAGTAGGCTGCAATTTGGGCTTCAGTGGCCCCTCCTTGCATGATCTCCCGCATGGCTTCTTCCGCTTCGTGTTCTGAGAGGTCGAGGCCCTCGACTAATTTGGCGATATGGTCTTTGAGTATGGGCATGTGAACAGGCTCAGGAACTTATGACTTGGGGATCGTGGATTTAGTGGTCGGTTGAAGAGCAGACGGGCAATAATAAAAAATTACGCAAAAGATCCATCCCTGCCGTGGTGAGAATCGATTCAGGATGAAATTGCACGCCTTCCGCGCCAGTTGGGGTATGCCGGAGTCCCATGATTTCGCCTTCCACGGTTTCGGCTGAAATTTCAAATTCCGTGGGCAAGGTTTCACGCTTGACGATTAAGGAATGATAGCGGGTGGCTTCAAAGGGATTCGGGAGGCCTTCAAAAATTGTTTTGTCATCATGATGGATCATGGAAGTTTTCCCGTGCATAAGCCGGGGAGCCCGAATAATTTGACCTCCAAACGCGTAGGCCAGAGATTGATGCCCGAGACAGACACCGAATAAGGGAACCTTGCCGGCAAAATGCTTGATAGTCGCAACGGAAATGCCCGCCTCGTTGGGCGTGCAGGGGCCGGGTGAAATTAATATTCGCTCAGGTGCCATGCGGTGAATGTCTTCGATCGTGATGGCATCATTTCGGAAAATCTGGAGGTCGGCTCCCAACTCTCCAAGATATTGGACAAGATTGTATGTAAACGAATCGTAATTATCGATGACCAGGATCATTGGTTTCTTCTCTAGCCCTTTTACGCTAGGCCGTGTTCAGCCATTTCAATGGCTTTCATCATGGCTCCGGCTTTTGTTCGAGTTTCTTCATATTCACGGGTTGGGTCAGAATCGGCGACAATTCCGGCGCCGGCCTGAATGTAGGCCTTCTGTCCTTGAACGACGACCGTACGAATATTGATGCAGGTGTCCATATTCCCGGAAAAACTAAAATACCCGACCGCTCCCGCATAGGGCCCCCGACGAGTGGGTTCCAACTCTTCAATGATTTGCATGGCTCGGATTTTCGGTGCACCAGACACGGTCCCGGCTGGAAAACATGCCTTCATGACATCATAGGCGGTGTATTGAGGATCTAATTCTCCCTTGACTTGAGAAACAATGTGCATGACATGGGAATACCGTTCAACTTTCATGAACCGTTCAAGCTTGACCGTTCCGGCCTTGGCCACTCGGCCCACATCATTCCGGCCTAAATCCACCAACATGACGTGTTCGGCTAATTCTTTGTGATCGGATAGGAGATCCTGTTCCAATGCCGCGTCAGCTTGTGGCGTCTGGCCACGGGGACGCGTCCCGGCAATAGGCCGCACCACAATATGGCCTTCTTCGCATCGCACAAGGATTTCCGGAGAAGATCCCACGAGTTCGATTCCGGCAATTCGTAAATAGAACATGTACGGTGAGGGATTGAGCACCCGTAAGGCTCGATAGATCTCCAGGGGATTCGTATGGATGGTGGTCTGCCACCGTTGGGACATGACGCCCTGAATGATGTCGCCAGCCTGAATATATTCTTTGGTCCGAAGCACCATTTTTTCAAAGTCCTCAGGGGTCAAATTCGATTGAAATTTGAGTGGCGCACGTCGAGTCGAGGGCGTAGGTCGCCTAGTCGGTTTATGAAGCCTGGCAATGATGGATTCAATCCGATTGATGGCATCCTGATAGATTTGGCGAAGCTGGGTCTTTTTCGTGGAAGTAATATGGGCGTTGGCCACGATTTTGAGGGTATGGGCGACATTGTCAAAAATGAGTAAGGTGTCCGTAATGCAAAACGCAAAGAGGGGAGTCTTGATCCCAAGTTTCGCTCGAGATGGAATCGGTTCAAAGGATTGGACCACATCATAACCCAAATAGCCGACCGCCCCGCCAACGAATCGTGGCAAACCGGGAACGACAACCGGATGATACGCGGCCATGGTTTGTTGAATATGGTCCAAGGGGTTTTCCTGAAGCGGAACCCGATGCTGTTTCCGGCCTTTTTGGGTGACGACCTCGCCATTCTCCTCCCACAACATGACGGATGGATTACTCCCCAGGAAGGAATATCTTGCCCAGTTTTCTCCCCCTTCGATACTTTCAAATAAGAAGGCATTGGCTCCCGTATTGATTTTGGAAAATGCCGACACAGGCGTCTCGAAATCTGTCAGAATTTCTCGATAGAGCGGGACGAGATTTCCTTGTGCGGCGAATTGGCAGAATTCGTCAAAACTCACTGAATAAAAAGCATTTTTCATGGTTTTGACGGTACCATACGGCCTATAAGGTGTCAACGAAAGTGCTGGTGAGACACGAGGTTTTTAGAGAGAAGAATAAGAAAAGGCCGGAACCAGAGGAAGAAGCCTTCCTGGAGATTCCGACCTTATCTCAAAAAATGCGTTGAGGTGAAATTACTGATCGTTGACGATGAGCTTTTGTCCAACGTGAATGGTGTTATCGGTCAGCTGGTTCCAGGATTTGAGATCATTGATGGATACGCCATATTCTTTGGAAATCCGGTAGAGGGTCTCTCCTTTAGCCACAATATGTGATCCTTCGCCAGCAGGACCTCCAAGAGTATCCATCATAGGCGAATCCAAAGGAATGCTGTCTCCCAAGTTCAAGTCGGAATCAAGTTTCGTCATATCTGAATCTTTAAAGTCCAGATCATTCAGCCCAAATTCAGAGATTGAAGGTTCGGAAAGTTTCAAATCATCCGCTTTTCCCATCCCTCCCTCTCGCACACGCGAAAGTTCGTCATGGGAACGATTGAGTTGGTCTCGCAAGGCTTCTAATTCGGCATTTAAGTCCCGATTTTGCGATTCCATTGAGCCCATTTGTCGTTGCGTGTCTTGATACTTCACATTTAATTCACCAGTTCGTTTTTCTTCTTGCGCTAAAAGGCGTTGGAAATTTAACGCACGCGCCTTCTCGGACTCGAACTTTTCTGTGCTGACACATCCCGACAAGACCCCACTACAGACCAGCACGCCAGCCACAATTTTCAGGTATCCACACCAGCCCGATGGTTGGGGATCTCCTTGATATTCCCCGAACAATGGTTGCGTCATGTTACGCATTCCTCCTCTGAGGTTCATATGTATCCCTCCTTTAGGGACAATGGTCAATAACGAGAACGCGAAGATCTCCACGATCTAGTCACCTTTTGCTACACAATAATTCGGAATGGGGATAATGTCAAACACCTATTTTGCACACCGGCAGAAGTTCCGAAACACCACGATTCATTGACCATGGAAAAATGGCTGTGATAATTTCACTGACAGATTTCTTTCGTCTTTTTCTATGACCTCTCCATTTTCACATTCTTTCGATCCTTCGGTAATGCACATCGGGCAGGTGGCACTTCGCTTGGCTCGTCCCCTTGCACTTCAACAAGCCTGGATGGGCGATCAGGACATTTTACGCCAGCTTCTCGCTTGTTGGTTTATCGTTGATGAAAAAGATGTACCCTTATCACCAAGAATTATCGGTCAACCTGGCGTTGGGAAGACCACACTCGCCATGGCGGCGACCCAGGAGCGGAAGCAGGAACTCTTCATTTATCAATGTACCGCTGATACCAGACCCGAAGATCTCCTTGTCTCCCCGGTCATTTCTGAGGGAGGCACGATTACCTATCAAGCCTCGCCCTTAGTCACGGCCATGCTGACCGGTAATGTCTGTCTTCTTGATGAAGGCAACCGGATGAATGAAAAGAGTTGGGCCTCCCTTGCCTCATTGCTTGATCATCGACGATCGGTCGATTCGGTGGTGGCGGGTGTCCAAATTCATGCGCATGAGAATTTCCGGTGTTGTGTCACCATGAATGAAGATGCGTCGACGTATGAGGTGCCGGATTATATCCTGTCCCGCCTGCAACCGACACTGAAAGTAGAATTTCCTAACAAGGAACATGAATTAGCCATTTTGCGCTATCACCTCCCGTTTGCGTCTGGGGAATTGATCACGCTCACGGTGAATTTTCTTCAAAAAGCGCATCAACTGGATCTCCCGTTCTCCATTCGTGACGGGATGCACATGGTGCAATACGCCATGAAACGGATGGCCCAAGACCCTCACCATCCCGTGGCCCGTGATCCGGCTTGGCGGGAAGCTCTGGTCAATGTGTTGGGAGAAGAAGCACGGGATCTGGATGTGTTAGCGAAACGACGATCACAAGCATTGCACGGGCAAGTTCTCCCGAAAGGATTAGGGGATTTCTTCTTTGAAGAGGACCATCCTCTGCATCCTGACCAGTAGGCCTTCAGCTCTGTAACCCTAGGCGACACCGATGAACGGCCCATCCTCTAATTCTTGAGTGGAAAGGGCTCACCCGTTTTCCTCCCGAACGCACCATGACTCTCGCCGCGTTGACCCCTGACTCGATCTTTGCCTTATCTTCCCATATTCACGTCCTGCCTGTGGTGCATGGAAGTGGAGATATGGCTCATATTGTGCGCGAGATTATTGTGTCGCGCCACATTGATTGTGTGGCCATTCCTCTACCGCCATCTGTGCAACCCCCCGTAGAAAAGGGGATTAACCAATTGCCTGTCATTAGCCTGGTGGTCCTTCCAGAACAGGATGACGATGGAACCTCAAGCTGTTCCTATGTGCCGATTGACCCCTGTCAACCGGTGATCATGGGGATTCGGTCGGCCATGTCGGAAGGGATCCCGCGAGCCTATGTTGATCGGGAGGTTCAACACTACCATTCCGTCTCCTGGGTCGGGCCTGATCCCTATACCTTAAAGACTGTCCCTTTGGCAGCCTTCTCGGCTGCCACCATACCTTTCTTGCCCCCTCCTCAAGCCAAAAGCTCCCGTTGGGAGCGCATCCGTTGGATGGCATTTCGACTTCATGAACTCGAACTGGACTTTTCTGCCATTCTTTTTCTCTGTCCAATGACGGATTGGCCCTGGTTGCGTCAGTCCTATCAAGAGCGGATGCGGTATATTTCACCCGAGGAGCGAACAGGCCTTCCCGAGTGGTGGAAGGTCGAGTCGGCTTCGCTCTACTTTGTGTTGAGTGAATTACCCTATGTCACGCATCTGTATGAACAACGACGTGAAGAAGCCCGTGCCGACACGCATTTGGCCATTGATGGCATCAAAGAACTGGTTCTGGAAGCTCGAGCCCAGTGGATGGCGTCCCGTTCTACGACGATCGCGCAAGAGACTAATTGGGTCACCCCACAATTATTACAACGCTATTTTCAATACGTGCGGAACCTGACGCTTCTCGAGCATCGGCTTAAACCGGATTTGTATACCTTGGTCCTAGCCGCGAAACAGATGGCTGGTGATGAATTTGCCCTCAGGTTATTGGAAACCGCCAAAACCTATGACTACCAAACTCAACCATCCGCACTGGATACCAGGCCTGGTGTGTTGCTGGGAATTGGTGAACTTCAGGATCCGGATGGAAACATTTTATCGGCTGTGAATCGTTTGCAGGGAGACCCCTTAGTCTGGCGCCGTGTCACCCTCAGGCCCGATCCTCCAAGGCCCAAAACACAATCCTGGGTACAACAATGGAATCCATCCCGGCAGTGTTCCTGGCCTCCGGAAGATCAGCGCATTGAATCGTTTGCGGCGCATGTTCGTCAGCATAGTCGACAGATCTTGGGGGCGGAATTGGGAAGAATTGAACGATTTACTAACTCGCTGGAAGATGGAATTGATCTGCGGGCGACCTTGCGCCAATGGGCCATTTCCCCGAACCGATCAGTGTGGGATATTCATGTCAAATTAGTTCCTCCTGCGCGGGGAACCATTGAAGCGTTGGTTTTTTTCTTTGAGGTACCGGCTGATCCTCAAACGTTTTCCTGGCAAACGACCTGGTATGCCGAACATCAAGAAGAATCCACCCTCAGTTTTTACGCGACCCCTTTTACGACAAACCTGGTCGGACCGGGAATCGGGGAGGCATGCTATGGCGGGGCGCTTTTCCTGTATCCACCACGCCTCATTCCTGATATATGGGAAAATCCCGCATTTGATTTTGCGACGTCGCTCGAAGAACGGTTGCTTGCGGGAGCCTGCGCCTATTCACAAGAACCCTTTGTGGCTGTCGTCTCTCCGGTTCCGCTGACTTCGGTCTGGCGAAAAATTGCCCGTCGTTTCGGCCGGAAGCTCCTCCCCATTCCTTTGCACCGGTTTTCAGGGCAAACGATTGCTCGTCTACGACGATTTCATGTGTTAAATGGACACGACATCCGAAGTTATGCAGCCAAATTTATTCGAGAATAAGTCTGACGAGTCACGCGAAGAGGGTTCTTCCAAGACTCCCCAAGTTCCTGCTGCGCCATCCGCGAATGTTCGACGGAAGCTAGAAGATTTAAAGCACGCCATCCGTCGGCATGATGAATTGTATTATGTTCAAAGCCGGCCCGAAATCTCTGATGCTGAATATGACCAGCTCTTTCGGGAGTTGCAAGCCTTAGAGAACCAATACCCGGACCTCAGGACACCTGATTCGCCAACCCAGCGGGTCGGAGGGGCGCCGCTTGCCCAATTCAGTAAAATTCCCCACGAATTTCCTCTTCTCAGTTTGGATTCGGAAATGGATGAAGAGAGAGTCTTGGCT
>JACDDF010000468.1 GCA_013817135.1 Nitrospirales bacterium | reverse complement strand
GCACCACCAAAAATATACGTGATTTCTCTCTCACCGATTTGTTGATAGAACAGACGATATCCCAGAATCGGAACAATGGCTAAGATCAGCGCAGAAAAAAAGTGCCCAACCACATCGCCCATAATGGCGCCAATCTCGGAATGCCCAGGCACCGCAAGCAAGATGCTGCCTCCAAGCATAGCTGCCCACCACCATTTCATATTGACCATCAGCATATTCACGCTCAAGTACAAAGGAAAGGGTTTGTCACCACCAAATCATGCTTTCCCTATTGAACTAATCTCAACGAAGAATGGTTCAAAACAATTTGACCGGATAGAAACAGAACACCGCGAAACAACAACCTGCCATAGGTAGGGTCTCATTGAGTAAATATTTCTGGTCCCAGCGTGACAACTGAAAGGACGACCTGTTTTCAAAGTCCCAACCCACCTCTCACCTTCTGCAAGGGGGTCTATCAATTATGGGTCTCGCACTTCGACCAGCTCACATTGGAGACGACCATTCATGCACCGTACTGTATGTTCGTTAGGACACAGGGGTGTAAATCTCTTCGTACACTTCGCCTAATGTTGAATTTCCCAGTTGATTGAAGCACTGCCCGGAAAGCCCACCGACGTGACCGTGCGCCCATTCATCATCCACACAGCCACCGTGCCTGTCTGCCTATTGCGCCAAATTAGATCTGCGCTCCCATCCCCATTGACATCACTGGTGCTAGCAATCTCCCACGCCTGAGGCACCACGCCAAAAAAAACTGCCGAACTGAGAGTCACCCCATTCATCAACCAAATGGCCACTTCCCCGTTACTCGTTTTACGCCAAACCAAATCCCCCATCCCGTCATCATTCACATCACCCACCCCTGCAATCTGCCAATCCGTGGAGACCCCTCCAGTGAAACCTATTGATAGGACCGTGAGCCCTTGCATGAGCCATACTTCCACTGCCCCAGTAAGGTCATTCCGCCAAATGACATCCGCTTTTCCATCGGCATTCATGTCTCCAGTCCCCGCTATGTGCCACTCCAACGGCACTGCGCCCAAGTGGCCGGAAGAAGCAATCAGGGAGCCGTTCATCAACCAAATCGTCACTTCTCCACTTCTCGTGTTTCGCCAGACGAGGTCCGCTCTCCCGTCGCCATTAACATCATCCACACTCGCGATTTGCCAATCCGTAGAGACACTACCCGGAAAACCCACCGACATGACGGTGAGCCCATTCATCAGCCACACCGCGACCGTTCCCGTATCGCTGTGACGCCAGATGACATCTGCTTTCCCGTCCTCATTGACATCCCCCGTACCCGCAATCCGCCACTTCGACGACACCACGCCCAATGAGCCGGAGGAGGCAATCATAGGACCGTTCATCAACCAAATCGCGACAGCCCACGTGCGTGTGTTACGCCAGACGAGGTCTGCCTTATCGTCGCCGTTGACATCATTTCGCTTAGAGAAACTCACGCCAGCCTCAAACATCCATCCTAAATCTTGCAACAGAGGTTGAGCTAACCCGAAATCATGAATAGCCTTTCCGGAGGCTATTCCAGGTTCCATAAGCTGATCAGGCTTAACCGTGTTCGTGAAATGAGACACCGACGAACCCAATTCAACCGGGTTCGGGGCATACATTTGCACATGAGTGCCTGTTCGTCCGGCCGTCAGTGTCCCGGATGCTCCTTGAAGGTTGGCACCAACAAAATGAAGATTCGGCCCAGCAACACTCGCATATTGCCTTTGGCTATCGGTCATTACCGGGTAATCGGCTGGATTGGATCCATGAAGCTCCAACCAACGCATAAAAATGTCATTGTTCCCTAGGAATTTCTCTCCCGATAGCACATCAACCAGGGACAAAAACCCAAGGCCATGAATGATTTCATGAAGTACCACGGTGACAAAATCAAATTGTCCCGCTGGAGGATGGGCATCTAGCCCAAAATACCAATTCGAAAAATTTGCACTAAAGGTGGCACTGATATCACTGGTAGTCAGATCCAGGTCCTGTTCTGCAAGTTTATTTGCCAGGGATTGGACATACCAGGTATTCGCCACCGGAGCATTAGGGAAATTCCGATGGACGGTATTGGGGCCGGCCGATCCCAGTATGCCTGCTCCTAAGGAATCAATTCGAGCATCGACTCGAATGCCTACCGTGCTCACCAGCACCTGGGCTAAAATATTTGCCGCATACTCAAAGGCATTCAGTCTTGCCTGTCCAAGGGTGGTGGCCGTATTTCCACCCACTGGGGAAAAAGGCGCAGGATCGTTAAATCCTTCACCAGGGCTATCTTTATTCACAATAAAAATTGTGGCTGCGTCGGTCTCGGCCAAGAAGCCTAGGCATCCAAAGAGTAGGACAATCAGAAATCCAGTCACACACCGGGTGAAGGGTATCGGCAACTGAGAGGAAGAGGGGTCTTTCAGCATATTGGCATTAGAATAATTCATGGGTTGAAATGGACTTATCCAATAATCTTCATGGTTTTAATGGCAGTAGGGCTGCAGGTTCATGTGAATGAATCGCCTGATCAGCTCCGTCTGGCACCTTCAGGATTGACTGAAATTGGCCTTCAACATTCACCATTGTCCCTCCCCCCGCATCCGGAACATCCCGTGGCCCCTCAATACTCATACGACTTTCGGGTATCGAGTCCGATGAAAGGGGTCGTAGCGTTCCATCGGGCTCTTCAATCCGCATGGGCGCTTTAGCTCCGTTACGATGCTCAAGAGTTATTTCTCCCTCCTCTCCGCCAGATGTTTCAACAATGACTTCTGCTTGAAGGGGGAAAACCCCACCCAGGGTTATCCAAAGCATGACAACCACCGGCATCACGATTTTCATTCTATTTCCTCCTTTCAACAATTTCCTTTTTACTCTCTGAGAAAAATTCAGAGAGAGACCTATCAAAAAAACCTTATTCTGCGATTTCTATTCAATCCAATATTCCCTTTCGGCTATGAGGACTCAAGAAAAAAGTCCATGATGTTTCCTTGAAAAAGTATGTCATATTTTCCGGCCAACGAGCTACAATTAAAAAGTCTGTAAATAATGGTGAAGGAAGTCATACCCTTTCGGG
>JACDDF010000467.1 GCA_013817135.1 Nitrospirales bacterium | reverse complement strand
CCTCATGCCACCATGACTGTGAGGTTGACCGAACTCGCTACGTTGTCTGCCATTTTATGAGCCGTTTCCAATAGCCCAAAAACGCATACTGCCTACAGAGCAAAAAAAAATCCCCAACCAGATTCCTGGCTGAGGACTTCATTGTCCGCAAACTAGATTTTTAAGGCCGCTCCTGGGACTTCGTTGTCCTAGACGACCAATTTAGGGTTTTTTACCACCTAATTTATATTGTGTCAAGGAAGAATGAGGAGAAAAATACAGTCTAGTTCATTTGGATGTAAGAAGGTTTGCAAAAGGAAATTCGGCGGCCCTCGCATCCAGTCCCTCTTCTTGGCGGGCGTCGCAACGATGTGCTATCTCTATGTTCTCCGTGCACGCAAATTCCACAAACCCTGAATACTACGTTTTCTGCATCTATTTCATTCAGATATTTGCCAAACTCTTTCGAAGGAGGTCCTTGAATGGAAAGTTTTTCTTTTGACCAATTTTCTCTCATCCTTGCCCAGAAGTCGATGGCGATTTTGGAAACAAGCCTGCGTCTTCTCATTATTGGGATCGTGGGATATATCGGAATTCGCGCTCTTCGTTTCGGTCTGTACAGGCTTGAAATCTTCTTACTCACCATGCGGGATAATGTGGACAAGGATCCCATAGCCGCCGAAAAACGAGTCAAAACTCTCACCGGGTTACTGGGAACTATTTTCCTCACGTTGATCTGGGTCATTGCGATCGTGATGGGTTTGGATCAAATCGGTCTGGACATCACCCCAATTATTGCCAGTGCGGGTATTGCCGGACTTGCCGTCGGCTTTGGGGCACAAAACCTAGTCAAGGATGTCATCAATGGATTTTTTATGATACTGGAAAACCAGGTGCGAGTCGGTGATGTGGCCGTGGTGAATGGAACCGGTGGCTTAGTCGAAGCCATCAGTTTTCGGACCATTACCCTACGCGACCTGTCAGGAACCGTTCATATTTTTCCGAATGGCACCGTCACGACCCTCGCCAACATGAGCAAAGACTGGTCATTCTATGTCATGAATATTGGTGTAGCCTACAAAGAGGATACCGATCGGGTATCTGCCGTCATGAAGGAGGTAGGCAAGGATTTACAAGGGGACCCGGAGGTAGGACCAAATATTCTCGAACCCATTGAAATATTGGGAGTAGACGACTTCGGCGAATCGGAGGTCGTCATTAAAGCCAGATTGAAAACGCTACCCATCAAGCAATGGATGGTAGGGAGAGAATATCGTCGACGCCTGAAAAAAGCCTTTGACCAACAGGGTATTGAAATTCCCTTTCCCCATCGAACGCTGTACATGGGAGAAGCCAGTCCGCCATTTCTCGTCAAAAACACGGCGTCTCAGGCGGAGACACCAGCGACTTAATCAGGACATAAGATGTCTCGACTATTGACTATCTGACGGAGAGAATGGAGTATTTTTTGGGGGAAAGGCTTTCCAATAGCCTCGCCCCAACAGGCCCCACCCTATAATAAAACACAGGCCCCCAAATGGCGTGACTATCCCCAATCCACGCACACCCGAAATGGACATGACATATAAGCTTCCTGAAAACAACACGATGCCTAGGAAAAAAGCCCAACCTGCCCATCTGAACTGGCGAAGGGGAACCGACACCAGACTCAATCCGGCACTGAGCATGCCCAAGGCATGGATCAAATGATACCGCACACCGGTTTCAAAGGCCGCCAACATCTGTTCCGAAAGAAATGGCTTGAGTCCATGCGCGCCAAAGGCGCCAATCGCGACACCAAGGAGAGCCATCAGCGCCCCACTCATCAGTATTGGCCGTGCCATATTATTCATCCTCTTGTGGTGAAAGAAAATATCATTTATGGAGGAACTATGGAGAACTGGTTGTCGGATATATCCGTCCCCAGTGAATTTTTTGCCAGACTCGCTCATGAACCCAATATAAAAATATTTTCGTGACCAATTCCGTCAGGCCAACGGAAGCGGCAAGAAGGAGTTCGCCAGAAAAAATAAACACCAGGAGAGTGGTATCCAACGTACCGACTACCCGCCAACTTATACCTTTCACCACACTACGCCAATGAGTTTCCATAGGTTCCTCTTATCGTTGACCTCGCCGCCTGACGACAGCAAAAAAGACTGGCTAAGATTGATTATCCGACGACTTCTTTTTCTTCTGTGTTGCACCTGGCACTGGTTGTGTTTTCAAATTGAGTACTGCCCCTCCCTGCTGGGGAAATACAAAATCTTCAAGAGTGTAATGATCAAGGACCGAGGCAATTGCGTTCCGTACATCCAGCATGATGCGCTGAATCGGACACGTCGTCGTTGCCGCATGAGGACAATCCTGGCATTTCTGATACGCCGTCTGACTCACACAGGCAATCGGTGCGAGTGGCCCATCCAGAAGGCGAATAATCTGCCCCAATGTCACTTCCCGTGGCGATTTAATTAAAAACACTCCGCCATGGGCACCACGACGACTCCCGATGAGCCCGGCGTTCTTTAACGACAACAAAATCATTTCCAGAAAACCCAATGGAATATTCTGTCGCTCCGCCAGGGATTTCCGTTGCACGAGTCCATGGCCAAACTCCTGAGTCAGCTCAATCATGGCACGCAAAGCATACTCGCTTTTTTTAGAAAATCGCATAATACTATATAAAGTTAACTAATATTATGCAGATTAAAGCATAATGCCCTTTTCATTTTCTATCCCGAACCTGAATTTCTAAACGCGGTCTTCCCCTGATTTTGCGGACACATTTAAAAAGAGCCACAATAGGCTAGGAGGTGTGTCATGGCACAACAGCGGAGGAGGTTTTCCAACGAATTTAAACAGGAGGCGGTTCAGATGGCGAGGGGAGCCGATCTGTCCATCAGCCAAGTCGCGAAGGATTTAGGACTTCATACGTATGTGTTTAGTCGATGGTGCCGAGAGCAGGAACGGGATGGGGTGAAGGCGTTTAGAGGACAGGGGGTTCCACGGGATGAAGAGGTGGCCCGACTGAGACGGGAGTTGGCCCGCGTGAAGCGAGAACGGGATTTTTTAAAAGACGCGGGGGTCTTCTTTGCCAGGGATACGC
>JACDDF010000466.1:2505-3092 GCA_013817135.1 Nitrospirales bacterium | reverse complement strand
CCCATGTCAAAACCTAAAGCCCAAAGCCCGTCACGAGGAAACGGAAATGCGACGACCTTGCTTTGACCAAACCGTTCACGGAACTTGATGACATCTGCCATACTTTTAAGGGTATAGTAAATACTATGCACAAATGGAATCCGCTCTAAAGAATTTTCCAATTTTCGATGAATCTGCTGGCCAAGTAAATGGGTCGTTCCCATGCCCACCCAGAGGACCAGAAGACAAAAAAAGGTAATCCCTGAACCGGGAATCCTCACGCCATATAACGCCCACACAATGCCTTCCGTCATATGTTCTAAGGTTTCGAGTAGCGTATAGAGGATTAATAACGTTCCCCATGCCGGAATAATAAGAAATAAGCCAGTGAGGAAATACCGCTTGAAGGTATGGTCAGAAAGTGCATTCATAAAATTAAAATAGGTCGGTTATTGAAAATGAGAGCAGTTTAGCAAAAACCTACTCACTCCGCAGCACCAGCGGCACAGTGGCTTGGATGCTCACAATTCCGAATTTCCTGAGAATTTCTTGCTACAAACGAAGGTGGATGCTACTCTTCTAATGCGAAGAGTGGGACAGTTTATTGG
>JACDDF010000466.1:0-2495 GCA_013817135.1 Nitrospirales bacterium | reverse complement strand
GTTTATTGGCACGTATTGAAAGGAGTCAGATAGTGCGACCTAAAGACACATCTACAGGAAAAGGTGAAATTGCTGCTGACCTATTGGCAATTCTCTGTTGCCCGGAGACCAAGCAGGAGGTATCTTTATTGGACCAAACGGTTGTTGAACAACTGAATAATCGGATTTCAAAAGGAGAATTAAGGACTAAGGGAGGGCAACCCGTCACTGAACAAATCGATGGAGGACTCCTTCGAACAGATAGAACAGTAGCCTACCCTATCCGTGATCAAATTCCCATTATGCTTATTGAAGAAGGCATCCTCATGGAAAAATCTGATCTTTCATCCATCTGAAGGCCAAGGCCCCACGAATTCTGCAAAAAAAAGTCGTGATTATTTTTGTGGAATCGATATCTTATGAACCTTGCGTACTCCGACCTCCTTTCCTAACCCACCATAGCGATCGACCAATCTGGACTACAACATAGATAAACACACCAAAAAAAATCCCATAGTATCCATACGATTCAATCGGCCAATTCTGTCCTCCATGTAAGAGGAAGCCCAAGGCCACATGAGCCCCAAACCCTAAACATAGGGCTAAGATAATCCACTCACGGACCATTGTTTTTCGAGACAACCCCATGTTATTTCCGAGTACAAAGAGCAGAGCTTGGACCATTCCCCGAATGGCCCAACACTGTTAGGTAGGCAATTACACAGGGCTTTTCGCTGATTCGATTTCCGTGGCGGTGATCAAGCTGATGAGGTAATCAGTTACAAAAATTAGAGCTTCTTCTCTCCCATCAGCACGCCGCCCCTTTTCTCTACGTTGTATGGAGAGTTCGTGTTCAAGATCTGACTTGACGTCTCCTAATAACTTCTGAAGGGAGGCTGTAGTCAGATTCATATCCACATCCTCTAATTCTTGACACCGGTCTAAGACCCAGTTGAGCCCTTCTACCCGACCAAAATACCTTTCTTGTTCAGCTGCATCGATTCGGGCCATGGTTGAGGCAAATGCTTGCCCTTCATAAATGAGATTGTAAAAACTCGCCACGGCACGGTGTAAAATTGAATTCATTATCCGTTCCTCACAAAAAAAATTGTTGTACTCTCTCTTCGATTATATACTGCTACTCGTAATCCTTCTAGGATTTTTTCATTTTAATTGTGCAATGAGGTTACATTTTTATTGGTCGCGGTATCTTCAAGTAAATAATAAAGGATGAAATTCGGCCATAAACCCATAATATAAAGGAGCAAATTGCTTCAGGCTGTTGGGACTATTTTCTTTGAGCCGTTTAAAGAAGAAAACCTGGTGGGTTGGCTCCATTTTCTCCAAAAGTTTCCCCAATTCCGACATTGAAAATTTGCCTTGCGGAACACTTAAGACATAGTGAACCAGACGTTCCACAAATTGATGCATAATATACTCACTGTCCAAATATTGTTTAGGAATTTCCCCATTTTTAATGATTTCGCCAAATGAAACAGCCTGGGCAGAAAAGGGGAGATCTTCTATGCTTTTTGAAAGTTTCGTCACGCTTTTTAAAAACCCTTCACTGAAGTGAACGGCAAAGAAATCAACATTTTCATGTGGTTAATATACAATTGTATCAGGGGTACCCAGTATATCAAAACCTTTTTACCAAATTTTTTACCACAATATTTGCAAAATTTCCCTGTACGGCAAAAATGTTTGCCCATTGCCCTAAACCACTCTAACCACCAAATCCGGTCCGAGCCTATTTCCAGGAAATAGCCGATAAACCTTTAAAAATTTAAAATATCAGTGTCATACCCATGACTGCTCCCTATATTTCCCTCAAATTTCAATTTAAAAGAATAATAAAATGGGAAAAAAACATTTCCAATTCACAAGAAAATCCAGACCAAAAACCTTTATCACTTCAACCTACGGCTAATAAATAAAAGTTGGTACTATTAATACAGGTGTCATTAAAAATAAGGTTCATCAGACTTTTCCGTCGGCTAAAGCTAATCTTTCGCTTCTATCTTGAAGAGGAGGCGAGCGATGGAAAGCAAAGAACTGTACCGGCACTTGCTGGGGATCTCTGAACCGTGGACGGTCGAGCAGGTTAATCTGGACATGACGCGAGAACACGTTGATGTGTCTGTTGGACACGCCAAGGGAGTGCGCTTTCCCTGCCCGGAATGCGGGCAGGAACTGGCCGTGTATGACCATTCTGCCAAGCGGACCTGACGGCATCTGGACAGTTGTCAGTTCATGACCTACCTGCACGCCAGTCCGCCTCGCGTCGCCTGTCCTGAGCATGGGGTCCGGCAAGCGCACCTGCCCTGGGCGGACGGGAGCAGCCGGGTTACCCGCCTGTTCGAGGCCCTGGCGATCAACGTCCTGCTGGCCGCCACCGTCGAACGGGCCGCCGGACTCTTGCGCATCAGCTGGGATCAGGCGTGGCATCTGATGGAGCGCGCGGTGGGGCGCGGACGGGCGGCCAAAGTTTATAAATTTACCAAGCAGATTGGTGG
>JACDDF010000465.1 GCA_013817135.1 Nitrospirales bacterium | reverse complement strand
GCATTGGTGCTGGGTTCGTACGCCCGCCCTAAGCCGCCTGTGGCCATGATCACGGCTTTGGCTCGAAAAAGCGCGAAAGTTCCTGTACGAATTTCAAAGGCCACCACTCCGGCACACCGTCCCTGGTCGTCTTTCACGAGGGAGGTCACAAACCATTCTTCATAGACGGGAATGTTTGCCTGCAGAGTTTGTTCATACAGCACGTGAAGCATTGCCTGCCCGGTAAAGTCGGACACGAAAAAGGTTCGTGCGCGCTTCTGTCCACCGAATCGGCGCGTACCGAGGCGGCCTTCTTCATTTCGGTTAAAGATCACTCCCATATGTTCCAAGGCGATAATATCCTGGCCGGCTTCTTGAGCGAGGACTTCAACGGCGTCCTGGTCGCTTAGATAATCACTGCCTTTCACCGTTTCGAAGGCATGGTCTTCCCAGTGGTCCCCCCGGTCGGTCAGGGCGGCGTTAATACCGCCTTGCGCGGCATTGGAATGACTGCGCACGGGATGGACTTTGGTCAGAAGGGCGACAGAAGCCCCTTGGTTATGCGCGGCAATAGCGGCCCGCATCCCAGCCAGGCCGGCACCAATGATGAGCACATCATAAGAAAAGGAAGAGTTCATCATTCCCAAGTACAGATGCGAGGCACGGGGTTTCGGGTAGCGAGGACGTCGGCCGGGTTCGTGACCCGACTAGGTGGAAAAATTCTCACGGGTCTCCACTGATTGATAAGAACGATGGCGGGGGCCTTCATAAATCTGGTCAGGCCGGAACAAGTGATTATCTTGATATTGTTCAAAACAGTGCGCTAACCACCCGGCGACCCTGGCCATCGCAAAGACAGGAGTAAATAAATCGGTATCGATGCCCATACGATGGTAAATGATGCCGGAGTAAAAATCCACGTTGGGCCGAATGCCTTTGGGGCCCACTCGTTTTTCCATTTCCTGCTCAACCGCCCTGGCTAGAGCAAATAAGGAATTGCCATCTGGCCGGTTATCCAATTGTTGTGCGAACTCTTGTAACACGTTAGCGCGGGGGTCCTTCACCTTGTATATCCGATGCCCGAACCCCATAATCTTTTGCTTTAACGAAAATTTGTGATCCAGAAATGCCGGAATGGCTTCAATGGTCGCAATCTCCTCCAGCATGTGAATGACGGCTTCATTGGCGCCGCCATGCAACGGGCCTTCCAATGTGCCAATGGCTGAGGCGATCACCGTAAACGGATCGGCCAGTGTGGAGGCTGTCACCAGTCCACTAAATGTCGAGGCGTTCATCGTGTGTTCGGCATGGAGAATTAAGCAGATATCAAACATCCTGGCAATGTCCGGGGCAGGGACTTTTTCGGTGAGCATGTACAAAAAGTTTTCGGCGAAGGAAAGGTCGTCACGTGGTTGGATCTGATCATCACCATGACGGAGGCGGGCAAACGCTGCGACGATGGTGGGGAGTTTGGCGATGAGGCGGACGGCGGTCCAATACCGGGTGGCGTCATCCCGGACATCGGGTACCGGATAAAACATGCCCAGAGCGGCCACGGCCGCTTGCAAGGCATCCATCGGGTGTCCATGCTCGGGGAGGCATTTCAGGAGATCGGTGATCCGATATTTAATCCGGCGATGGTGAGTGAGGTCCTCGTGAAACCGGGCGAGTTCTGCTTGGGTTGGAAGCCGGTTGAATAATAATAAAAACGCCGTTTCGGTGAAGCTGCTTCGGGTTGCAAGTTCCTCAATAGGGATACCACGATATTCCAGAATCCCCTGGTCCCCATCCACAAAACTAATTGTTGATTTCGCCGCAGGAACGCCTGCTAGGCCTGGCAAATAATCTTGCATGTCACCTTCTCTCTATTTGATGTCACATCCGTATGTTTGCGAATACTTTAGTATACCGTGCTCGTGATCTCCACCCCAACTTTCCTCGAAAATTTGCTATACTTTTCTTGGAAAATAAGGATGATCCGAAGTGTTGACCGTGGGAAGGACGTCTATCATGAGTTCTCGTTTGGTTTAATTTTTAATTTCAAGAAAGGGGATTTGAGTATGCAGGGTTTCAAACACGTCATGATGGTCGTGGGATTGGTGGTTCTAGTCACGGGGGGAACAGGGTCTAGGGCAGGAGCGGATCCCGCGAGTGATGACCATCCACATGGGAAGCAGCCTCATACGGGAATGGGGTATGGAAATGGCGATCATGAAGGGATGGAGCATCATAGTGGTCTTTCGCCCTTGGACATGAAAGAGGAATTGGGTCTTTCTGAGGGTCAGGTGACGCGGCTCCGTCCGCTTGAATTGGACTATCGAAAGACGATGATTCAGAATGGGGCCGATTTACGGGTAGCGATGGTCGATATGGGGACACTCATGGATGCCAAACAAGCCGATATGGCCGCCATTACCAGCAAGATTGATGAAATCAGCCTGTTACAAAAAAACATGATGATGTATCGTGTCGGGTCTTATCTCAAAGTGAAAGAAGTCTTGTCGCCCGTGCAATATGAGCAGTTTCGGTCCCGGCTTCGTGAGCATATGGAAGGCATGGCCTTTCATGGAGGGGAGATGCACGAAGAGAAAAAACCTCATGGAGAATATTCAGAAAAACCTCAGGGCCATGATGGGGAAATTGAGAAAAACCATCCATGAGCATAGAGGGTTCCTCTTGGTGAGATTTCCTTCGGGTTTTTTTCGACCTGAGAGTAAGTATTGAGGTTTGAGGTCCCTGAGCATCCCGAATAAGTCATTTCCTCACAAAGGTCCATTCTTCCAACGGGAGAAGGGGCCTGTCATTTTTCCTGTATCCTTCAGGCTGCATTTATCTCCCTACAGGGCATTAGGGGAAGTTGTAGGGGATTGCCTGCACATCTTGATGTGACACTTTGTGCACATTGCCGGAGGAAGACCTCTAACCACTTGATGTTGTTCATAAAAAAACTTATGTGAGAGTGGGGAATGAGCCTTGCAATGTCTATTTTAAAGGTAAGCAATAAAAAAACACGATAAAGTACCTCGTCGCATTTATTTGTTGTGGAAGGAGGTTGCCATGAAATCATTGACTAAATTTAGTGTCTTGTTATTCGTGATGAGCTGCCAGGGAGTTGTGCCGGGTTTTGCCAT
>JACDDF010000464.1 GCA_013817135.1 Nitrospirales bacterium | reverse complement strand
AACCACGGGTTCAGCTACCAGGGGAGCTTCGAGAGGGGCAGGAACCACGGGTTCAGCTACCAGGGGAGCCTCAAGAGGCGCAGGAACTACGGATTCAGCTACCAGGGGAGCCTCAAGAGGCGCAGAGACAGCCGGTTCTGTCGTTCGAGGAGTGGCAAAAATATCAGCAGGAACCGAAGGACGAATAATGGGACGGGCAGGTTCTTCCACAGGAATGTCCATGGGCGGAATCCCAATGAACTGTTCAACCTGTACGGGTGCCTGTGCGGGTGGCTGAAGAACCGCCTCAGCATGCGGCGTCACAGGTTCAAGCCTTACCACTTGGGGTTTAGCAGGAGGTTCCGGTTCAGTCACACTCATCACTGTCGTTTGTAATTTGGAACTACACCCCGCCATTATCGCAATCAGGCATCCGCCCAGTAGGCCAAATTTCCCTATCCTCTTTACATTCGAAAAAGACAATACTTTGATCATATTTCACCTCCACCATTTCTTTATCTTGACTGACGGACGTATCCGCATAGATTCCATCCTATATGATTCCTTTTTCCGCTCTACAATAATTATTTTAGAAATGACATTGTCATTTTCAATTACAAAGTGATCTCAAAACTGTATGCAGTCCCTTCGAATGATGTCAAGAACTCGGATGTGGGATCTTGAGCTCTACTCCTGATTGATCCCTTAAGAATGCCTTTTGGTAGGATCCAGGTCAAGAGTGATATGGACAAAACTACATGAAATCCCTACATGAAACAACCGCTATTCCTGGTCTTTGCACTTCCCAATGGGGCAAGCCTTGACCTCTCGAACATCCAAATTTTGTGACATCATAATAGCCTGACGTCTTCCCCAACATAGATAATTATTTCCACCTAGCATCAGGATACCTATCTTGGCCCCAAATCGCTTCCGTCTGGATTTTTTAGATAAGGGCGTTCAGCAACTCTTTGGCAACACAAACCGGCACGAGCAGGACCACAGACCCGAGAGTTCATTTTGTTCTCAAATGTTCCTCAAAACAGCCATCAATTGTGATTCTCAGATATGTCAGTCCAGACCTTTTCCTAATTGCAATGTCGAAACATTACCCGCATCGATACGCACCAGTTCATATAAAGTTTCTTAGAAGGAGTGCGGCCCAATTTTAAATTATTTTGGGATCCACCAACTGAATTAAAGAAGACCGGCACTTTCCGTTTCACAAATATCTCTCGTAGTGCCTCATCCATCCATTTCTTTATTCCTGGCGTTCGTGGGAGAGCCCTTCTTAAGTAAAAGCCGCCCCGTCAAATGCTTTCCCAGGTTAATCGATGAACACCGTCCGGCCATTTGACTCATGAAGGGAGTGTGCTCGGCTCTGTAGGGTTTCACCTGCATAACTTATAACAAAACTTTTCCACACACTTTCTAACCAGTTGAAATTTTTGAATTTTGCATAACAATATATCTTGGAACACCCCTTGCATTTAAATTCAATCAACTATTATTACTCGCCGTTTTTTTTGGGGGCGAAGCATTTTTTTTTAAATTTACTGCTTTTACGGCCTAATGGCGTGGAGAACGACCCAACTCGAATGTCCTAACGATAAAGTTGACACATGGCAACACAGGTATTGAGCGCCACGATATGAGCCTCGGCGGAGGGACTGGTTTCAGGGGAACTATGATTTCGACCGCACCCGGAGTCTGGTCTCCTCATCAGCCACCTTCTCAAAGGTCCCTCCGCCACCTTTTGAGAGAAAACAATTCGACCCAAATAAATGTAGAGCATCATGAAAATTTTAGGCGTATACCAGCATTCACCAAAACCCGAACCTCCCACGGTTCCCATCAAAGACCGGATCTTGTTAGTTGACGATGATCGACATCATCGAACCTGCTTGAAAGAATTCTTAGAACTTCGAGGGTATGTGTGTTCAGAAGCAGGAAATGGTGTGGAAGGGCTTGAAATTTTACAGAAAGAGTCGGTCTCCATCATCATTACCGACAACAATATGCCACAGATGGATGGACTTGATTTCATTGAACAAGTCAATCATAAATATTCCCAAGAAATTCTCTCGATTTTTCTGATTACCGCCGAATTATCCCATATCGTCCGTCTTCGCGCATTTAAAAACGGGGTAAATCGAGTCTTTGAAAAGCCCCTGGATTTTCAAGAGCTCTGTAATGCCGTGGACTGGGTCACGAAATTTGACATTCATCAATCGACGACCAACAAATACTCATCCGCAAGATACCTCTAAAATTCTTCCCTCCATCTTCGAATAGACATATTGTCTGACTCATAAAGTCTCACGACCTGAGAAGGGTGCCTCGCCGATACCATATAACCCATATTTATTCTTTAAACGCGTGGGCAATGTGATCTGTCATGGGCTTGATTAGATACGAAAGAATGGTCCGTTCTCCCGTCTGAATAAACGCCTCCACCGGCATCCCTGGAACAAGTTTTTTCTCCTTCAGTTTGGTGAGTTCCCTCTCACCGATGAGCAACTGAGCCAGATAATAACCGACCCCCGTAACTTCATCACGAGTCAAATCCGCAGAAATCGTCTTAACGTGTGCAGTCAATTCTGGTGTGGTCCGTTGATTAAACGCCGGCAGGCGAATAATGGCGGCCTGCCCTGGCTGAACCTGATCCACATCCGTCGGTTGGAGTTGGGCCTCCACGATTAGGACGTCTTCTCGAGGAACAATGAGCATGAGTGTTTCACCCGCACCAACCACACCACCGACTGTATGCACATTCAACTGGTGAATATATCCCGTCCGTGGCGCTCGGATCTCTACGCGTCGCAATTTATCCAGAGTCGCAATTTTTTCTTCCTGAAGTTGAGTCATGCGCGCACGAACCGTTTGCAAATCCTCCAAGACGCCAGAACGAAACTCGTCCTCTATTTGAATGATTTGAAGGCGACGCTCACTAATCGTTTCATTGGCTTGGGCGATTTGGGACACCAATCCACCCCGATCGCCGACGAGTTCCGCCCTATCGCGTTTGAGCACAGTCACCTCCGTGGCCAAGACTAACCCCTTAAGGAGAAGGGGTTCCAAGGCCTCCAACCGCTCATTGATGAGCTGAAGACTTTCCGTTTTGGCCGCCCGTTGA
>JACDDF010000463.1 GCA_013817135.1 Nitrospirales bacterium | reverse complement strand
GGTTTATGGAACGCTATGACCCCACGTTTATCTGCAATCATTCAGACCATCACGGGCGGTATTCCTTCCAGAACCAACCCGACATCGGCTATTGGAATATTCGGGCTCTGGCGCGGGCCTTGTCACCGTTCGTGGGAGAAGCCGACGTCAATGCCACTCCGGGAGTCTATGAAAAAGCGATGACGGAGAAATATGCCGAACTGATGCGGGCTAAGCTTGGGCTGGTCGAAGCCCATGCGGGAGACGACAAACTCGTGACCGATCTGTTGAACCTCATGGATTCCAGCCGGGCGGATTTCACGACCTTGTTCCGTGCCTTGGGAACCGTTCGCCAGGAGAGTCCCGCAGTACCCTCCGGGTTACGGGACCAGTTCCTCCACCGCGAAGCGTTTGATGATTGGACTGCACGATATCGGGAACGGCTTCGGGCCGAAAAAAGCGATGATGAGGAGCGCCAAGCCAGAATGGACCGCGTGAACCCAAAATACATCCTCCGGAATCATCTCGCGCAACGGGCCATTACCCAAGCCGTTCAACAGAGGGATTATTCGGAAATAGATCGGTTGTTGAACCTTCTGAGTGACCCGTTTACCGAACAACCCGGCATGGAAGCCTATGCCCTGCCTCCGCCTCCCGGCGAACCATCGATTATTGTCTCGTGCTCTTCGTGAACAATTGAAAAAAAAAGAGGAAAGACCTGATCGGGGATTTCTACTCATCCGTCCTGGGAAGGGAGTGTCATCATGAATCTGAATCTGAATGGGAAAACAGCGTTGGTGACCGCCTCCTCAGGGGGCATAGGCTTGGAAATTGCGCGTGCTCTCGCCGCCGAAGGCGCTAAAGTCGTGATTAACGGTCGTACGCAGGCCAGCGTGGAACAAGCTGTGGCGGAGATCCGCACCGATCTTCCCCATGCAGAGATGATCCCGCTTGTGGCTGACAACGGGACTGTCGCCGGGTGCAATCACAGCATCTCTCAAGTGCCCGAGGTCGATATTCTGGTCAACAATCTTGGCATCTACGAGGCTGTCGGATTTTTTGCGGAAACGGATCAGGCGTGGCAGCAGATGTTTGATGTCAACATCATGAGCGGCGTGCGTCTCGCCCGCCATTACCTCCGGGGCATGCTAAAACTCGGTCACGGACGTATCGTATTCATTTCAAGCGAATCGGGCCTCTCTCCGGCTCCCGAAATGGCACACTACAGCGCAACGAAAACCATGCAGTTAGGCATTGCACGTTCATTGGCCGAACTCACCAAAGGCACGGAGGTGACGGTCAATTCGGTGCTCCCCGGTCCCACCCGTACGGAAAGCGTTGAAAAGTTCATCCGGAACATATTTCCTGACCTTCCGCCAGCGGAAGCCGGGCGCCGTTTTATGTCAGAAAACCGTCCAACCTCCCTTATCGGTCGTCTGATTGATCCAAAAGAAATAGGCGAGATCGTGGCGTTTGTCTGCAGTTCCCGCGCCTCAGTGATCAATGAGTCTTGTATCCGGGCCGAAGGCGGTCTCGTGCGTACTGTCTTTTGATGTAAAAGACTAATGTGCAAAAGAACCTCTTCGAAAAATCCTTGTGTGTAATCAGGAAAAAAACACAAGGAGCAATCCCTTCCTTGGTAAGGAGCAGGCTGAGGAGATAGAGTGATTCCATGCGCATGATTCTTTTTTTTCTCCTGCTCATGATTGTTGTGTTGGGACCGCAACTGTGGGTGTGGTGGGTCTTCCGCCAATACCGTCAGCACCGTGAGGATCTGGGGGGAACGGGCGGGGAATTAGCCCGTCATTTGCTCAATCGGTTTGGCCTGCAACAGGTACGTGTGGAGCCCACGCCGATGGGAGACCATTACAATCCCGAAACCAAAGTCGTCGGTCTGAACCCGAAACATTACAATGGCAGATCCCTCACCGCGGCCGTCATCGCGGCCCATGAAGTGGGGCATGCCTTGCAAGATCATGAAGGCTATTCCCTCTTAAAGGATCGAACACACCTGATCAAATTTGCGCAGAAAGCCGAAAAGGCCGGGTCGTATTTGATGCTGGGGATTCCTGTCCTGGCTGGAGTGACCCGGATTCCGGCCGTGGGTCTTGCCGTCTTAGTCGTGGCCATTGGAACCATGAGCGTGTCGGCCATGGTACATCTCGTCACCCTACCCGTGGAATGGAATGCGAGTTTTCGACGGGCTTTGCCGATTCTCCGGGACGGCGGGTACCTGGCACCTCCGGATTTGCATGGCGCCAAACGTATCCTCACCGCCGCCGCCTTCACCTATGTCGCCTCATCACTCTTCAGCCTGGTGAATATGTGGCGATGGATTCGCCTCGTCAGAAGGTAAGTCTCGTGAGAAACGTCCTGGGGATATGCTTCGGTAATGTCAGAATATGAAATCTCGCCTCCCCTTGTAGATTCCCTAGCTAGAAAAATGAACTCATCGACCGCTAGGAACGGGGCGGAATTTATTAATTTTTGGATTGGGAAACTAGATTTCTAAGGAAATTGATCATAAGATGCCGCACCCATCTTGTTTCTGGTGTGAAGTTTGCATGATTCAATATTGACCAATCTTGGACCGACGAAACATTAGATGAGTTGCAATCCCCAATCGAAGTCCTTATTGAAAGGGCGAGGGGTAAAGCTGGTTATCATGGTTGATGACAGTCATCGAGTGAGAGAAAAGCCTGCCCGTCTGCAGATAGTCCAACTTGTAAAACTTTTGGGGGAATTCAAAAAAACCGTATAGGTGTTAAGTGGCGATTATATGGAGGACAACGCGATTGTAAACCCGGATTGGCCAGAAAATTTTTCATTTAATGAAGAAATTGTCCAGGCGGGGATTTTTCTGCTTCCAGCAGAGAAGGAGCACCTTGATCTTCATCTCTATTGCTCAAGCGAGGATGACCATGTTTCCGAAATAGCCAGACTGTTGAGAAATCTCGAGATTGATGAGAAAAGAATCGAAGGTTTCCTGAAAACCTTCCCCGCAATCTACGTCTCCCGGTTATCAAAGCTGTTTCCCACGTTAGGATCCGCAAACCTCTACTTGAATGGTCTCTATCAAAATCTTCCTTATCTGAAGGACGATGTTCATCTTCAAGATTTCCTGATTCTGGAAGTCCTAAGGATTGTTT
>JACDDF010000462.1 GCA_013817135.1 Nitrospirales bacterium | reverse complement strand
CGAAAATCTTAGGGCCTATGACAAATCCTCAAAATGAGTCAGATGTTTAAAGGATGTAAATCGTTTATCAATGTCTTCACGGGTTAAATGCCTGAGTCGGTCCAGGCTAAATTCCTCCACATTAAATGAGGCCATGACACTCCCAAAAATGATGGCCTGTCGAAGCCCAGCTTGCGAGTAATTTTCCGTAGCAGAAAGGTAGCCCATAAAGCCGCCGGCAAAGGTGTCGCCTGCGCCGGTTGGATCCTTTACCGCTTCCAGCGGATAGGCTGGAGCCCCAAAAATTTCCTGCTGATGGAACATCAAGACCCCATATTCTCCGCGTTTAATTATGAGGGTTTTGGGCCCACGCGATAAGATCCGTTTCGCCACCTGTACGAGGTTCGCGTCATCGCCCAAGGCACGGGCTTCCCCGTCATTAATGACGAGAATATCGATATGTTCGAGGACTTTCCATAATGCTTCCTTTTTTCCCTCAATCCAAAAGTTCATGGTATCGCAGGCCACGATTGATGGCCGCTTCACTTGATTCAGGACATCCAGTTGTAATTCTGGATCAATGTTACCCAGAAACAAGGCGGATGGCGTGGTATAGCTGGCCGGAATTTTCGGCCGAAACGTTTCTAGCACATTGAGATGTGTTTCCAGGGTTTGAGCTTCGTTGAGTTGATAGGAATATTCTCCTCGCCAGCGAAAGGTTTTTCCAGGTCGTTGCTCTAATCCGTCCAGATTGATGCCTCGACTGCGCAGGAAATCGAGATGTTCCTTTGGGAAGTCTTCGCCAACGACGGCAATGAGATTCACGTCTGTGAAAAAACTGGCCGAAGTGGAAAAATATGTGGCGGATCCTCCCAGCACATTCGAGGCTTCACCAAACGGCGTCCGTACAGAATCAAAGGCAACGGATCCTACTACTAATAAATTACCCATAATGATTTATGACCTTTTCTTGGAGTGTTGGGTGGTCGATAATAAATGGCGCCGTAATAGAAGCTGATACCGCTTTCGCAAGGTCGGACTTATTCGATTGAGCGGAGTGATGACGGCGTGTTCTAATGCGGTCTGACACGAGCAAGGCCCAAGGTCTTTTGCGAGATCGAGTGCCTGCCGAAGGACGATTTTAGCGGTTTCGACATTTTGATGCATGATGGATAAGATGGCTCCAACGGACACGGCGTCTTCTGTCTCGTTCCAGCAATCATAATCCGTGACCAGCGCAAGGGTGGCATAGCACAGTTCGGCCTCACGAGCCAATTTGGCTTCCGGAATATTTGTCATACCAATAACATCCACACCCCATTGCCGGTAGAGAAATGATTCGGCTCGACTGGAGAATTGTGGCCCTTCAATGCAGAGGTACGTACCAGGACGGTGCACCGTCACGGAGACTCCTTTGCTGGCCTTTTTTAACACACTCGACAAGGTCCCACACATGGGATCAGCGAAGGCGACATGGGCGACGATGCCCTGGTCGAAAAACGTGTTATCACGTTGAGTGGTTCGGTCAATGAATTGATCAGGCAGGACAAAGTCCCCCGGTTGAATGGATTCCTTCATGCTTCCCACCGCACTAATGGAAAATACTCGCGTCACGCCCAGGGCTTTTAGGGCATGGATATTTGCGCGATAATTTATGGCTGAAGGCAGAGTACGGTGTCCTCGACCGTGGCGAGCTAAAAAGGCGACTCGCATACCATGAAAGGTTCCCAGAATTATGGCGTCCGAAGGTTTCCCAAACGGGGTTGCCATCCGGACTTCTTTGAGGTTGGTGAACCCGTCCATTTCATAGAGTCCACTGCCTCCGATAATCCCGATTTGAGCCCGTTGGGTAGGCGAAGATGGCCGTTCAATATTCATTCACTCGTTCTCCGCCATGTGGGTAGGTCTCTCTGATCAAAAGGGAAGGGCATGTGGTTTCAGTGGTATGCTGATTTGAGGCCAAACTAATGAGGAGTCTTTCATGTCTCAAAGGAGTGAAGTTTTCCGCATTGTATCATGAACTGCCCTGTATGGTTAACCTGACGATTGGGTAGATTTTAAATGGGACGTTGCTTCCGCAGGAAATGGTAACCTTGCAAAGGTATAGAGAAACTGATTGATGTGATCCACGATCTTGGTGGCCGCTCGATCTGGGATGTCTGACTCTTCCAATGTGATCCACTGGATGCCGGGTTCCTTCTGAAACCACGTCATTTGTCGTTTAGCGAAGTGACGGGTATCCCGTTTTAATAATCGCACAGCTTCTTCATAAGAATAGTCACCTGCTAAGTATCCTGAAAACTGTCGATAGCCCAGCCCTTTCATGGAACCGAGCTCTCGAGGAAATCCCTGATTCATGAGGGATTGCGTTTCTTCCACAAGTCCTTTCTGAATTTCCCAATCGACGCGGGTTTCTATTCGCTGATAGAGGGTCTGGCGTTCCATGGTGAGCCCGATCAATAAGTATGGATAAGGAGCGTCGTCAAATCGGTGTTGCTGCTGAATGACCGATAGCGGCGTGCCAAGAATGCGATACACTTCAAGGGCACGTTGGACCTTCGGCTGGTCATTGGGATGCAGCCGTTGTGCGAGTTCGGGATCCACCTGTTGAAGCTTTTTATAAAGAAAAGCCGGTCCCTGAGCTTTGGCTTCCTGGGCTAATTCACTCCGAATAATCCAATCGGCCGGTGGACCTGGGCAAAGACCTCGTAAGAGGGCTCGGATATAGAGTCCGGTGCCTCCGATGACAAGGGGCAGGAGACCTAGGCGATGCAGGCGGGCAATGTCTTGGGTAGCGTGATGCCGGAAGTCGCCCGCGTTAAAGGATTGATCTGGATCGACGAGATCAATTAAGCGATGAGGAATATTTTGCTGTTCCGCTAATGAGGGTTTATCGGTACCGATGTCCATGCCACGATAGACCTGTCGGGAGTCTGCGGTTAAAATTTCCGTGTGGAGAATTTTGGCGACTTCAATCCCGATACGGCTTTTCCCGATTGCGGTTGGCCCCACAATGGCGACGATGGGTTTCCATGCTGTGATGATGTCGGCCTGTTTCATGAACAATCAGCGAATGAGCTTTATTTCAATGGACGGGCAAATATGGTGTGCAATTCTTCCAAGGAATGTCGAATGGCTACTCGCCTCCCGTGGGGAC
>JACDDF010000461.1 GCA_013817135.1 Nitrospirales bacterium | reverse complement strand
GAGCGAGAACACCCTTTAATTTTAAGCTCTTTTAAGTCTCGTTCGTAAGGCAGTGAGTGCCATTTAGCGGAGGCAAGGGGTTAAGGACTGCTATCTACTTTCACTGTAACCTACGGGCACAGGAAGTCATTATTTGCATCACAAATGGAAGTCATTGAAAAGTATGTTTCCTGCTCACATTTTTTAAAATTCGCGAATTAAGCGAAATCCTATTTGGGGCAAGATGAATCCGCTGGTGAATTGTGCACCGCCACCGGCTTGGATCATCCAGCTTTTACTGATTTCGTATTGACCTTGAGGCATAAGCAGCAAGGATAAGTCGCCACCAACGACTTGATTGAGATTGATTTCAATGCCACCGACCAAACGTTCGGTGAGGTCTGCGAAGAGCGAGACATTGCTTAACACCTCCACGTCTAATCCTCCGGGAGCTTCGTTCGTTATGCCACGAGCCCCGACCATGCCCAGAATACTCCAGGTTGGGTCCAGTCGGAATCCGGCTAAATAGAGCAGAGTCGTCGTCCACCGCTTCGGATCAATATTGTATTGCACAATCGTTTGCGCGCCATGAATGAACCGATTCTTGAAGGCAGTTCCGAATGTCAGTTGACCAGCCAGTTTGTAGGCTTCCAGTGTCGAATTTTCCATCGGCAGTTCGAATTCGACGGCGATTCCATCTGCCAGAACCAACTCAATTTCAGGAGCCCATTCCACACCCTGCTTATCAGAGCTTCTGCGCACCAACCCTAAAGGATCTTGCACCTCATCGATAGTTTCTGATTTTCGATCCAGAGGGATCAACGCAAGGGTATTCACCTCCCATTCCCCCCTTTTTGCCCCCAAAGGTCGGACAAGATCGAAAACCATGGGTTCTGGAATGCGAGGACCGTTCTCTTCACCGGATACTCGATCGATGGTTCGGCTTTCCATTTTCCGCTCTTCCTCCCCGAGGGGAAGCTGCGGCTGGCGAAAGCGGTTAATCGCCGAAGCGGCTGATTCCCCTTCGGAGTTGGAAGCATCTGCCCGAACCTTCGAAAGCCAGCTTCCATCCCATTCCAGTAGGCACCCTATACAGATCAAGATTATCCTGAGTCTTTTCCAATCGCTCTTCATCCTTTCTCTTTGATCATCTTTTCCTTTTGAGGCGACCAACCAGGGAATATTTCTCTTCTATGAAATTGACACATGCACCGTTCAACCAAATGGAGGAGACTTCCGGAATCATAGATGCCCTGCAGAAGAGGTGATTTCCTGATCGGCATGTCGCAACGCATCCAACCGAAGGTCGTACCGCTGTTCAGGGCCAATGTGTGCCAAGACCCCCAATCCTTCCAGAACTTTTAGCACTCCCGCTTTAATTCCAACAAAGTATAGATTCTGGCGATGTGCCTGAACCATGCGAAGCATATCTTCAATAGCAAGAGCTGCAGTTCCGTCAATGGCCGAGACATCCGACAGGTCGAGAACGACATGGGTAAAGTTGTTGAAGCCCTTTAGCGACTCCAGCCGTCTTACCATATTTTTAGCGGATCCGAAACTCATCGGTCCATCCACGTGGATTAAGACAATTCGACCGTTATTGCGTTCGAGAATGTCCTTTTCTTCAGGCCCAAAAGGTATCTCGGTTGTAGGCGCGCTAATGATCCGCAAATTAGCTAATTCAAGGTCGGCCATCCGCTTCACAAACAAAAGACTCGCCAGTACGATTCCCACGCCAACAGCGGTGATCAAATTCACAAGAACCGTAATGACCAGCACAACCCCCATGATGATCACATCTGTTCGTGGGGCCTTGACCAAGTGCCGGAAAAATCTCCAATCAATAATATCTAAGCCCACTTTAAACAAAATACCGGCTAACACGGCCAAGGGTATCTTTTCCGCTAGGGGCCCCAATCCCAGTAACGTGGCCAATAACACCAACGCCATCAGGATCCCTGAAAGTGGGGTACGGCCTCCGCTCCGAATATTAGCCACGGACCGCATCGTCGCTCCTGCTCCGGGAAGGCCACCAAATACGCCTGCCACCATATTGCCAAGTCCCTGACCAATCAATTCACGATTGGAATCATGTTGGGTACGGGTCATATTGTCACATACCAGCGAGGTCAAGAGGCTATCGATGCTACCCAGGAGAGCCAGCACGACCGCTCCTTCAGCCATTAAGACAAAGGCATGAGGCTCAATATCAGGGAATATTAGGGACGGGAACCCCTCTGGAACATGCCCAATCAACGGCACCTGGGGGAAAAACATATAGGCGGCAAAGGTCCCCAGGCATAACGCGAGTAGTTGAGGAGGAATGAACTGACTGATTCGTACCGGTGTCAAATACATAATGGAGAGTGTAACGATACCCAGAATCGCCGCATGAGGAAGAGAATTGGCCAAAAACTCAGGAATGGCCAGCAGGTTTGCGACAATTCCCTCAGATTTGGCCTCTAATCCGACAAGTGGTCCCACCTGCAAAATAAGAATAATGCATCCTATTCCACTCATGAAGCCTGAAATAACCGGATAAGGAACCAGGGCAATATAGTGACCGAAATTCAAAAGGCCAAAAAGAATCTGTAACCCTCCACCCATTATTACCACCGTAAACGCGATAGAGGGATTGTCAGAGAATTGAATCAGAATTCCTGCCATGACAACCGTCATAGGGCCGGTGGGGCCGGAACATTGCGCAGGTGTTCCACCGAACAGGGAGGCAAACAGGCCGACAAAGATGGCGCCATACAGTCCGGCAATCGCACCGGCACCTGAGGCCACACCAAAAGCCAGCGCCAAGGGAAGGGCGACGACTGCCGCTACCACACCCCCGTATATATCCCCTCGAATGTTATTGAAATGAAGTCCATGAATCATGGGCATCGTCTTTCTAATTCCTTAATTAATTTCTAGGGGTTTCCACTTGGGGCGCGCATGAGCAATCGAGGTAAATCATCATCGACAAGCACTATTTCCGTCACTTCCTTCGCTACTTCTTTCCCGTTCGCTCCCATCGCCACTCCAACCTCAGCCCGCGTAAGCGCCGGCGTGTCGTTCAGCTCATCTTCAGTCGTGGCTACCGGCGTGGAGAGCTTGCAAGCCGTAACTGTGAGCGCAAGCGATTAGGGCCCTAGACGCCCCGAGGTTGG
>JACDDF010000460.1:2788-3141 GCA_013817135.1 Nitrospirales bacterium | reverse complement strand
CTTTCCACCTCCATGCAAGAGCACGATCAGAATCCAACGCTCGTCTGATCAGACCTTCCTTCCCTTACGGGGCTGTTGAATATTTTAAAAATTTCGCTGCTTCATAAGCTTAGAAGTCACCGAGGCTCACCAGAGAAAAATAGCGGAACGTTCAAAACCTGTCCTGAGCTTTCGAAGGAAGGCCCAGCCAGTCCTGTCCTGAGGCTTCTCGAAGGAGAGGCCGCAGCCTCTTGGACGAGCGGAGCGTACGGATGAGTACGTGAGCACGGCCAAGGGGCGACCTGCCTGCGCGAAGCCGCTCCGGCCGCTTGCGCGCCAAAGCTGGCTTCAGCGGCCAGCGCGAAGGCAGGGAA
>JACDDF010000460.1:0-2778 GCA_013817135.1 Nitrospirales bacterium | reverse complement strand
GCCGGCAGGCGTCGGATCAAAATTAAAGCGTACGGAGGAGTACGTGAGCACGGCCAAGGGGCGAGAACGCCGCTGGCAGCATTTTTCAACACTCCCCTTACGAGTAGGGTGAGGTCACGTGCAACGTCTTGATCAGACGTCTAAACGATTCCGGCCGGGTTTGGCTCTCATCAAAAATATAGCCATGTTGACGTTGCGCCGATTGTAAGAACGTGTCGCGCGAATCTGCTGGTACACCCATTAACTTAGAAAGAGAGACCAGATATTCTCCGGATCCCCTGGCTATATCCTCTTGCAAATTATCAAAGTTGACGACCACAAACGCGATCTTTTTATGGTCAGCATTGAGCATGCCATCTGCATTGAACCAGGCCCCTGGTGTCGTGCTGGAGAGAAATTCTCTAGTGGGTTCGGTCAGATCGCTTGTCGCTTGACTGGTTCCATCGGTCAGTCTGGTAATCGAATCTGTCGTGGCGTCAGTCAGCTCGGTGGAGGCATCAAACGGAGCTTTGGTCAAATCAGTGGTGGCATCGGTAATACATCCCGTTAGAAACCCGCCTATGAGCACGACGACACACACGCCCTGTATGGCCTGGAAATAATGATGCTGTTTCCGGCTTTCACAGAAATTCCCTTTCGCAACGGGTACGGGCAAAAGATAGGGGACGAATGTCGGTGCGATCCACGGCCTTACAAGCAAACGATACAGGTGACGAAAATAGATACCCATGCGCTATTCCCCCTTGATATAAGAAAAATGAATGAATTCGTACAAATTATATCCAATTACCCTGCTCCCATTCTCTCCCCAAGTTTGTCCTAGAAGAACGGTTTTTTGTACTCTTGACTCGCTCATGGATCATGGTTTCTCAATATATCTCTGGCAGAATTGATTGAGACGGACTCACCACTCCCACCCAGGGACAAGTGGCCGGTCGAGACCTTCACTGCTACTTCCGGACATTCAACCCCGTGTGACCATATTTCGAGATATTTGGAATTTTGAACAGACCGGGCGACACGGGAAGTCATGCTGCCACTTTCTTCCTGGGTCAGGAAGATAGCGAGGAGAAGAAAGAGGGAAAGCGAGACCGGCCTCTTTCTATCGGCCAGCCACGGTCCGCACGGTCAGTCCATACTGATTGATCCGTTCCGTCCGGAGCGAAGGGATCGGCTCACTGGTTTCCCTCATGGGCGCAATGATGGATCCACAATTAAGGCACCGCACGCCATCATACATCCACACGGATCCGTCACCCTCCATGCCGTAAAACTGGTCCAACATCTGCAATCCTCCGCAACGAATACAATTCATGATGACCTCCTGGTTGTCTACCGCACCCCCATGAAATGACCATTCCTCCGCAGGCCTATTCGGGACACCATCGACATATTCCCGGCACATCCAAAGCATCGCCCTTATCCGCTGTCATGCTTCAGCAAAAGATCCAACCAACAGCAGATCCATCAGGGGCGATACGAGGCGATCCGACCGGTAGACCATTCATCGCAGACTTTCTTAAGGATCAACCCATCTGCCCTGATAAAGGAGAGAACACCGTTTGATTCGTGTAAGGTACGTCACTTTGAATGATAGACCTCCGGGAAAGGCCTGTCTGGTCAAAATTGCTCAGAGGGGGTGAGGACGGAGATGGTGACACAGCTAGACGCGCTCTGTCTCATCTCCACTGAATGATCGTAATGTGGAGACGGAAGGGGGGGAGCCCTAATCGTGAAGGACGACATTGAGAAGGGAGCTATGCACGCGCAATCCCTCCCCCGCCTTGCCGTCATATTCAATGAAGCCAAGTTTGCGGAATTTATTCATGAAGAAACTCACGCGGGAGCGCGTGGTGCCGATCATCTCCGCTAGTTTTTCCTGACTCACCTTGGCAATCACGGCCTCCGGCTTGTGTTCTCCTCCAAAATGGGCCATGAGGAGCAGCACGCGCGCGAGGCGCTTCTCGCTGGAATTGAAGAGTTGATCGACCAGATCTTCCTGGGTGCGGATGTTTCGAGCCAGGAGATGGGCAAGGAAGAGTTCAGCGAAGGTGGGTTCGTCATGAAGCACCTTGATCATAGCGGTTTTGCCAATGCGAATGATCTTAGCGACGCCCACCGTGGTCGCGGCCTCTAGACGCAATACCTGCCCGGTGAGGCAGGCTTCACCAAAGAATGAAGCTGGCTCCAGGATAGCCACGACGGCCTCTTTGCCGCGTTCGGAGAGGACGGTAAGCGAGATCTTGCCTTCCAGAATATAAAACACGGCATCCGCCGAATCTCCCTGAGAAAAGAGAATGTGGTTCTTCCGACATGACACGATGGTTTTCCCGTCCCCGACGTGTGCCAGGAAGGTCTTTACATTAAACGATGGTGTGCCTTTAGGTGCCATAATTCTCTTGATGTGAGATAAGGTTGCCAACTCGCCTCATGGCAATGTGCTGGGATACAACCGCTCTTAACGGAGTCGTTCTGAGCAAGCACGCCAGGGCCCCTTCAAATTCTATGCAGTTAAAGGGTTTATAGAGACAGGCCCGCGCCCCGGCCATGAGCGCCTGGGCAGCTATCTGCTCGCCGGTATGGCCGGTGACCATCACGACTGGCAGGGAGGGATACTGTTGTTGAATGTGCTGTAAAACGGTCAGACCATTAATTCCGGGCATCATGTAATCGAGCAGAACCGCGTCATAGTTCGTCTGGGCGAGGTTGGTGCAAGCTTCTTCGCCATTCGCCGCTGTTTCGCTCGTGTAGCCATAATTTTCCAGGAGAACCGGGTAC
>JACDDF010000459.1 GCA_013817135.1 Nitrospirales bacterium | reverse complement strand
GAATTACCGTATCCAGATTCACCAAGTAAAATCCTTTATCACGAAGGGCTTGAGCGACACTCCGTAGCATCACTAAACTCGAGAGATTTTTGTATTCCGGATTACTGCTTGGGTAGCGTGTTCCAAGATCTCCTTCTCCCATGGCTCCCAGAATGGCGTCGCAGACGGCATGGGTCAAGGCATCAGCATCGGAATGGCCATCCAACCCTTGTGAATGCGGGATGGACACGCCACCCAGAATCAGTGGACGGCCTTCTCGCAGGGGATGAATGTCATAACCTTGGCCAACTCTCATATTGAATGAGAAATTAGAAGAGAAAGAAAACACACCTGATTCATTCTAGCTAGAGGTTTCACCCTCGGCTTCCCATCGTTTCCAAAATAGCTTCCCCCAGAACCAGATCATCGGGTTTGGTCACTTTTATATTAAAACAACTTCCTTCCACAACGGAAACAGAGTATCCCATTCGTTCGATGAGGCCAGCATCATCGGTGACGTCCCATTGATGTAGTTGCGCCTGTTTGTGTGCCTCTACAAGCCAGTCATACCGGAACACCTGGGGTGTTTGAATCTGCCAGAGTTCCTCCCTCTTCAACGTCTCTTGAATAATCCCAGAATGATTGACCCGCTTTACGGTATCATGGATCGGCATCGCCACCACGGCAGCCCCTGTTTGCCCCGCCCGGTCGATCACATTTCTGACAATGTGCTGGTCAATAAAGGGACGGACCCCATCATGAACCAGGACTCCGTCAGGTTGGTCGGAAATGGCCTCAAGTCCATTCCTGACAGAATCCTGGCGCCGTGATCCACCGGCCACAACTTGAGTGACTTTCTCCAACCCGAAGGGTTTCACTATTTCACGCCGGCAATAATCCAGATCCGACGCCGGAACGGAAAGAATAACTTCGCTGATACACTCGAGATGCTCAAAAACCTTTAGTGAATATACTAGGAGAGGTATACCTCCAAGAGAAAGGTATTGTTTGGGAGTATTTCCCCCCATGCGGATACCAAGACCCGCGGCGGGAATGACCGCCACAACAGAATTAAACACGCGAGAAGCTTAACTCCTCGTGTTCGGTTTCTTCTTTCAGACGGGTAAAAATCATTCGGCCGGCACTCGTTTGCAGAACACTTGTGACAATCACATCCGCATTTTTGCCGATCCATCGTTTGGCGTGGTCAACCACCACCATGGTGCCATCATCTAAATAGGCCACACCTTGCCCTGATTCTTTCCCTTCTTTCAAGACAAAGACTCGAATCGTTTCACCCGGGAGTACGACCGGTTTCAGCGCATTACATAGGTCATTAATATTGAGCACTCTAACGCCTTGGATCCCCGCTACCTTATTAAGATTGAAGTCGTTTGTGAGCACCTTTGCATCCATCTGTTTAGCCAGTTCAATGAGCTTCGTATCCACCTCTTTCACATGGGGAAAATCATCCTCTACCAGTTCTACCTTGATATTGCTCACTTTTTGAAGGACATTCAAAGTATCCAACCCTCGCCTCCCACGAGCCCGTTTTAATCCGTCAGAGGAATCGGAAATATGCTGTAACTCCTGAAGAATAAAATGCGGAACGACAAGGGTTCCCTCAATAAATCCCGTTTCGCACAAATCTGCAATCCGACCGTCAATGATGACGCTGGTATCAAGGAGTTTTTTGATGCGAACTGACTCGGTATCACCTGTTGGAATGGCCGATGCGGCCCATCCTTCAGTGGCAAATCGGATTCCCATGATCAATCCCCAATAGGGTATTCCCAAAAGGAAGACCAAGCTCGTCAGAATGTTAAAAACGGAATAAGGAGAGCGTGCGCCAAATCCCGACACCGACGCAATCAGTCCTGCTACAAGGAGACCAACGACTAATCCGCCCCCTCCACACAAGACAAACGGGAAAGGCACAGCCTTCAACCTCTGCTCTGCAGCCAGAATTATTATACTGACCACGGCCCCGATTCCCGCACCCATGACCAGTAAGGCTGCTTGGCCATCCCTTGCCCCCCATGCCAAGGCCATACCCAGGACCACCCCAATAACCAGAAATATCATTCGCAACACCATAAGAGATTCTCCTTCCCTAGATCGGTAACTCAGACCGCAGGAACGCTTCAGCTTTGGTCACATCATCCTGACTGCCAATATATAAAGGGACTCTCTGGTGAAGGGCTTTCGGGATAAGTTGGTTGACAGGCTCGACACCCGTGCTCCCCATACCACCGGCTTGTTCAACCAAAAATGATAAAGGTGCGGCTTCATACATAAGCCTCAATTTCCCCTCGGGGTTTTTCTGTTCTCCCGGGTACATATAGAGGCCACCCTTGCACAAAACACGATGCACATCAGCCACAAAACACCCGGAATAACGGCTGGTGTATGGTCTGCCTGCCTGGACATCGACTTCGTGAAGGTAGTGAAGAAATTGCTGAGTGCCGGTGGACCACTTTTGGTAATTGCCTTCATTCACACTATAGATTTTCCCACGCTTGGGGATTTGGATATTCTTGGCTGAGAGAAAAAACTCACCTGCCTCCTGATCCAACGTAAATTGGTGCACCCCATGGCCGCAGGTATAGACTAAAAGCACACTCGATCCATATAAGATATATCCGGCCGCAACCTGATCGCACCCTTTTTTTCGCAGGGCATCTTCAGAAGTGGGGAACCCCTCAACGGAAAGTCGATGAATAGAAAAAATTGACCCTAAGGACGCGTTGACATCAATGTTAGAGGAGCCATCCAATGGATCCAAAAAGACCGCATACCGTCCTTGACCATCGGCTTCTTTGATGAGGTAGGGCTTTTCCATTTCCTCTGAAACCAGCGTGCTCACCAGTTCCATATGCTCAAACACATCCAGAAATATCTGATTGGCTCGTTCGTCCAACTTTTGAACCTCTTCGCCTTGAACATTAATTAACCCTGTAGAACCCAGGAATTGACTCAATCCGGCTTTTCTAAGATCCTGGGCAATCAGTTTCCCGCCCAAGGCAATTTGCATGATGATGCGAGAAAATTCTCCGGAGGTTCCGGGAATTGGCGCTTGCTCACGAAAGGTATGTGTCGATAGGGAAAAACGCGGAGTCATCAGTCATGATCCATAGGGAATTCTAGAGGATTTTCATTATATGCTTTTC
>JACDDF010000458.1 GCA_013817135.1 Nitrospirales bacterium | reverse complement strand
GAACGTTGATAGCTCGTCTTGCCAAGCGAGAGATCGATGCGCGTTATCGAGGGTCGATGCTTGGGGTCATCTGGGCCTTTGTCGTCCCGATGTTGATGCTGGGGGTGTATACGTTTGTTTTTTCTGTCGTGTTTCGGATTCGATGGGAGGTGCCCATGGAGGAAAATGGCGCCTTTGCTCTGTTATTATTTTCCGGGTTGATTATTTTCAACTTGTTTTCCGAATGTGTCACCCGTGCTCCGGGCCTTATGCTCGAAAATGTGTCCTATATTAAGAAGGTGGTGTTTCCTCTGGAGATACTGCCTTGGGTGTCGATGCAAGTCGCACTGTTTAATGCCGGCGTGAGTCTTCTGATTTTGTTGATTTTTTATCTCGTGGTGCATGGTCTTCCACCTGTAACCGTGTTGCTTTTGCCGGTCGTACTCTTTCCTTTTGTCCTGTTGATTGTGGGATTAGGTTGGTTCCTTGCTTCCATGGGGGTGTTTCTGCGTGATGTCCAGCCGTTGGTAGGCGTGATAACCACAATGTTGATGTTTCTCAGTCCGATATTTTACCCCCTATCTGCTATTCCTGACGCCTATCGAGGATTGATTCAGCTCAATCCGTTGACACCGGTCCTGAATGCGTCGAAATCGGTCATATTTTTTGGGCAAATGCCGGAATGGGTAGACTGGCTCCTGTGTACATGTGTTTTTTGGATGGTCGGTTGGTTGGGCTTTGCATGGTTCCAAAAAACGCGAAAAGGATTTGCTGATGTCGTCTGACCTGGCTATACGCGTCCAAGGACTTGGGAAGGCCTATCAGATCTTTCGAAAGCCTGAGGATCGCTTGAAACAGATGCTATGGAGAGGGCACCGACAGTTCTATGAAGAATTTTGGGGCCTCCAGGGTGTGGATCTGAGCGTGAATCGAGGAGAAACGGTTGGGATTATCGGTCGAAATGGATCCGGGAAGTCGACGTTTTTGCAATTGGTGTGCGGCACCCTAGCGCCGACTTGTGGGGAGTTGACCGTCAAAGGCCGTGTCGCGGCGTTGCTGGAATTGGGATCGAGTTTTAATCCTGAATTTACCGGGAAAGAAAATGTGTATTTGGCTGCCTCCATTCTTGGCCTGACCAGCGAGCAGATCGATGCCCGGTACGAATCCATAACGGAATTTGCCGCCATTGGAGATTTCATTAATCATCCGGTCAAAATTTTCTCGAGTGGAATGTATGCGCGGTTGGCCTTTTCCCTTGTCGCCCATGTGGATGCCGATATTCTGATTATCGATGAAATCCTTGCCGTGGGTGATGCCGCCTTCACACAAAAATGTATGCGATTTCTTCATCAATTCAGGGAGAAAGGCACGCTCCTGTTTGTCTCCCATGACACGGCTTCGGTGACCAATCTTTGCAACCGGGTTGTTTGGCTTGATAATGGGACCGTCAGGGAAATTGGTCCTGCAAAAGAGATCTGTCATAATTTTCTTGCTGCGCTGTATCACGAACAGGAAAATGCTAACACCTTTCGTATTGGCGGAAGCCGCAAAGCCCCAACAGATCTGGCCATGCGGGTAAAAGATCCACGGAGTGAGATGTTAAAGAACTCTTCGCATCGAAATGAGTTGGAGATTTTCGATTTCGATCCGAATGCTCCGTGGTTCGGTGAGCGCGGAGCCAGCATTTGCGAAGTGGCGCTTTCCGATCAACATGGCTCTCTTCTGACAACCTTAGACGGTGGGGAGGAGGTCACGCTGACCATTCGATGTGTCTCGGATCAACCCTTAGCACGTCCCATTCTTGGATTTTACGTGAAAGATCGATTAGGGCAGTATTTGTTTGGCGACAATACGTATCTGATGTACCGTGATGTGGAGCGTTCTATGGAAAAAGGGCAACGATTTCAGGCGATGTTCCGTTTCCAACTACCCTATCTCCCAACCGGCGATTACTCGGTGATTGCAGCGATAGCCGAAGGGACGCCAGAGAGTCATGCTCTTCATCATTGGATCGATGATGCCCTATTTTTTCGAGTTCACTCGAGTCACGTGGCACGGGGCCTCATTGGCATTCCGATGTTGGCGATTGAATTCGAATCATCGGTGATGCCCTATGCCTCATCGTGAAAAGAACTCTAGGAATAGCCTGTCAGGGTTAGAGGTGTTCCGTGTTGTTGTCCGGCCTGGCAGGAAACTTCGGTGGGCTGGGGTAAGGGTGTAATTTTCACCCAGGCTTGCCGATGATCACTTATGGATAGAGCCAAAACACGAAAAAGATTGAGCAACAGGTCTCATCCGAGAGGACCCCATCGTTAGCCGGCGAAGGCCAGATAATGATGTCATTGAATCCGATTCAACTCCTCTGTCCTTTAATGAAAGAAAGCAGGGCATCATGTCCGATATGACAGAACAACCCATGCTTCCGTGGACAGGCGAGCGCTATGTTCCAGGAGTCATTGGAGATATTGAGCTAGAGCATTTGCATCGCTATTACCTTGCACGCGAACTGGCGGTAGGAAAGGATGTGCTCGATATCGCAAGCGGGGAGGGTTATGGTTCAGCGCTGTTAGCTGAGGTTGCCCGCACGGTCGTGGGCGTGGATGGCTCGGAGGAGGTCATACGATATGCGGCTGAACGCTATCAGCGTTCGAATGTCCAGTTTAAGCATGGAACATGTGGTCATATTCCGCTCCCTGATGCCAGCATAGACCTTATTGTGAGTTTTGAAACGCTTGAACACCATGATGAGCATCATGAAATGATGCGGGAATTTGTTCGAGTCTTACGCCCAGACGGCCTGGTCCTCATCTCCAGCCCGGATAAAGCTGAATATTCCGATAAACCACAGTTCGTCAATTCCTTTCATGTGAAGGAACTCTATTTCGAAGAGTTTCAAGAACTGTTGCTAAATTATTTCGGGCATGCCCAGTTTTATGGCCAGCGAGTCCGATATGGATCATGTATTGGTCCGCTTCATAACGCCTCAACGCCTCCAGCTCACTTTCGATTATCCCAGGGGCGAGCCCATAAGTTTCTGAGCATTCCTGAGCCTGTCTATTTCGTGGCCATCGTCGGGAATGGGGAATTACCCGTGCTTCCCTCTGGAGTCTTTGTTCCGGAAGTTCCAGAGCATTGGCATCAACACATGGCCCTTCAGGCTGGTATTGAAG
>JACDDF010000457.1 GCA_013817135.1 Nitrospirales bacterium | reverse complement strand
ACCTTGGCGTAAATGGAGAAAAGATCGATGGCAGGCTCTTGCCAGATCATACAAGATTCTCTACATTCTTAGGCATGACCCCCAGACGATTCCGGGCCAAGGTTCTCAGCGTTCGGCATCTGACTCAAGATGTTCGGGAATTGACCTTGAAGTTGGTGGATACCCCGACCTTGGATTTTCTCCCAGGCCAATCAATTGCCGTGACTATCCCTGACGGAACGTCGGGTCTCTCGTTCCTGAGATACTATTCGCTTACCTCACTTCCCAGTTCTTCTCATCAACTCGTGTTACTCTTTAATGCCGGAGAGCATGGGAAAAGTGCGGCGTGTGTATTAGAATATTCAGTTGGTCACGAACTTGAATGCTCTGGGCCCTTCGGGTCATTTCACCTTCATGAGGACCTGGAACGCGATCTATTATTTGTTGGGACGGGAACCGGCATTGCCCCCTTATGGTCTATGCTGTCCAGTCTCTTTGAACAATCGTGTTCCCAGACCATGACCCTGTTGTGGGGGCTTCGAAGGGAGTCCGATATCTACTATTTGGAGGAGTTGCAGCAGTGGGCGCAATCCTATACCAATTTTTCCTATATCCTGACCCTGTCTCAACCCGCTCATAATTGGAAGGGAAAGGCGGGACGGGTGACGGATCTGCTTCAGGAGTTCCCGCAGGTGGATCATCTGGCAGTCTATGTGTGCGGTAATCGAAAAATGGTTGCGGAAGTCACCGGCCTCCTTCAGGGAAAGGGGATAGGTCCTGTCTATCGTGAACGGCATCATGAAGAGAAATAATGGGTTGGTCTTCGATTGGCGGATTTGTCCCTTCATGGGTCCGTTTTGTTCCTTGTTTTGCACGTCCATTCAGGTTCATTTTCTTCTAGCCGATGGCTTTCGGGAGGAATAGTGTGAAAGGTCGTTGTTATGCAGGATGAGATGAATGCCACGAAACAGATGAGTGAGCGATCAGGGGAACACGACGATCTCCCTGCTGATCTTGGGATTTATCTACATGTTCCCTTTTGTATAAAACGATGTCATTTTTGTGCTTTTTATCTCGTCCTGCATGAAGAACAACGGGTGGAACAGTATCTTCAGGCCATTGAACAAGAAATTGCGCTGTATGCTAGCCAACCCGGAATGAGGGAACGAACCGTCGCAACCGTCTATGTTGGGGGGGGGACTCCCACGGTCTTACGTCCTGAACAGTTGGCCCTTATTTTTTCCAACATTACGTCCAGGTTTTATCTCTCGGAACAGTGTGAAATCACCGTCGAAGCGACACCTGAATCACTTAAGGACAAGTACGTTGATTTTCTTCAGCAAGCAGGCGTGACTCGTTTAAGTATAGGGATCCAATCTTTTGATCAACAGGAACGGACGATGTTGGGACTTTCAGGGACCAGGGCGGAAGCTAAGGCCAACGTTCAAAATGCGAAACAGGCTGGTTTCTCCAATGTTAACCTTGACCTCATCTACGGGATTCCCAACCAAACAGTCCAGTCATGGGAAATGACTTTGGGTTATGCGCTGGAGCTGGATCCCTCTCATCTGTCCTGTTATGCGCTTTCCCTTGAAAAAGGGACTCGATTCTATAATGAATTTCGGCGGGGATTATTTGAGGTGATGGATCCAGATCATGAGGCGTGTTTTCAGGAGCAGGCTGAAGTCCAATTGGAGACGCTGCAGTGGTCTCGCTATGAACTTTCCAATTGGGCGAAGCCAGGATTTGCCTGTCAGCATAATCTTCGATATTGGCGAGGGTTGGAGTATTTGGGATTAGGTCCAAGTGCCCAATCCTTTGTTTCGGACAGCCGGTTTGGAAACGTGTCCAGTCTCGAGCATTATTCGAAATACTTGATGACCGGGCAACTGCCGATTGCCTCAAAAGAGGTGCTGTCTCGTTTTCAGCGGGAAAAGGAGCGTATTGTGTTTGGGTTGCGTCTGCTTGAGGGGGTGCCAATTGATTGGGTCTATCGGGCATCTCTGGACGAATCCTGGGCGGAATCTTATGAGACATTGGTGGAAGAAGATTATCTTCTTCCGACTGAAAGATGTGTGCAGTTAACGCGGAAGGGTCGCCAATTCGCCGATACGGTTGGTATGCGATTATTGTAAAAAAAATTGTGCGAGGTGAATTGAAATCTTGAAGAGATGTCGAGGTTCTTTAGGGAAAGTGCCTGCTATGGAGGCGTTTTGCTGAGAGAGGCGTACAATGAGGATTTGATTGCTTTATAAACAGGGTTATTCAGAATTATTCCCCAGCTTTTGTGGATAAAACATCGTCTGATCTTTTTTGGAATAGTAATGAGTTGAAGATTTTTTTGTATATGAAACTATACGGAATTTGAGTTGACTTGAATGGTAAAAACATTTAGTAATCAACTATTTATGCGATTGCATGATGTTTTGTAAGCCATTGGCAACTTTAGAGGAATCGTTCCTGAAAACTGGATTGATGGTGTTTCTCCACAGGCCATGGGGATAAATAGAATCCACTCGAATTTTTCCTGTGAAATGTACCTGGGAGGATGAAATAGCAGGCATGTTGCATGGGAGCAAAAAATTGAGCAGTATGCTTCTAACTAAAATGCCCAAATCAGGGATGGGTGCTGATGCTTATGAATGACTTATTGAAATTGTGGTATTCCTCTCCATTCTCATGTGACCTCATAATCCCATGAACCCAATTTCTCCTATGCCTCTTGTTACAGGATTAGAAAAACAAACCCAACCTGTTTCAACGCATCGTTTATCCAAAAGCCGCTTCCTGGCGGGTGTGCAATGTGCCAAGCGGTTGTATTTGGAAATCCATTCGCCAGAATTAGCCACCCCGCCTACGCCGGATCGCCGGGCCATCATGGATATGGGCACAGATGTTGGCGTCGTTGCGCGTCAATATTTTCCTCATGGCGTTCTGATTGAACAAACACACCGTCAAATTCCTGCAGCACTTCTTCGCACCAGTGAGGTCGTGAAGGATGCAGACATCCCGTCCCTGTTTGAAGGGGCGTTTGTCTGGCAAGGCATTTTGGTTCGTGTTGACATCTTGGAGCGGATTGATGCCACGCGTTGGCGGTTGATTGAAGTGAAGGCGACATCGAAAGTGAAAGCCACGCATCTAGACGATCTGGCCATTCAAGCTGCAGTTCTGGAGGG
>JACDDF010000456.1 GCA_013817135.1 Nitrospirales bacterium | reverse complement strand
TGAAACCCCAACCCCCTCACCTCCAGAATTTCGCCACAAAAAGGCAGGTGAATGCTGAACGATTTCGATAAAACGTAATCAAATAATGGCTGCTCCTGTCTTTTCTCCGGGATCAATAAAACGTTTTTGCTCCCAGTCATACACCCACACCTCACCCGTCCCGATAGAATAGACCCATCCATGCAGGCGTAAATTTCCCCGACGCAACCCTGTTGCGACCGCCGGATGCGTCTTAAGATGATCGAGCTGTACCAACACATTTTCACGTATGGTAGCCGCAAACAACTCATCTCCCTGCAAATGCGCGTACAGATCTTTCATAATTCGCACCGTGGTCTCGGCATGTTGGAGCCACGCTTTGACAGCAGGAAGCTCCTGAAGTTTCTCCTGATGCAATAAGGCTCCCATGGCACCGCAATCCGTATGTCCGCACACGATAATATCTTTGACTTGAAGGACAGAGATCCCATATTCAATTGAGGCCGTACTGCCCCCGATGGCCGCTCCGTAAGTCGGAATTAAATTGCCCGCATTTCGAATAATAAACAAATCCCCCGGTTCAGTCTGGGTGAGTAATGTGGGATCGATCCGTGAATCTGAGCAGGTCACAAATACGGCTCTTGGTTTTTGTTGACCGGACAACCCGGTGAATAATTCTTTCTTTTTTAAAAACACCTCTTCCTGAAACTTAATTAACCCTTTCAATAATTTTTCCATTGGCTCTCCCTGCTGAAAGATTTCCCTAATTTCCTTTTGTCACCCATTGGCCTTTCACAGTCTAGCTGGGGTACATTGCTTCCACCATCGCCAAAACCCAATAGCGTCCTATGCCCGTTCTCTTGTATCCATTTTAAACGACAAGAGACACCTGGTCCTCTTTGATTCTTGCCCTCATGACAAAGCCAATTTCCAATTCCGACCATTTTCGAGCAACGCTCCTGACCCTCCAGGGCGAATTGCTGGCCGTCTCCTCCACCGGCCAGGAAGCGGCCCAAACAGTGGAACTGGACCACACTACGATCGGGCGCGTCTCACGAATGGATGCCCTCCAACAACAAGCGATGGCTCAAGCCGCTCAACAACGTCGACACATTCAATTACAGCGGATCGAATCAGCCCTCCAACGTCTCGAAAACGGCAAATTCGGGTGGTGTATGAGGTGCGGGGAAGAAATTTCCAGGAAGCGATTAGAGGTGGATCCCACCGCCCCCCTCTGTATCGCCTGTGCCGATGGAAGGAACCGGTAAGTGTCACAAGCCTTGTTCATCGACCCGCCCCGACCGGAAACAACGTATGAACGCGGAGTATAATCCCACTCCCTGTTCATTCTGAATCCTCGCGCAGGGGACATATCGCCATTTCTCATGACTGCCCACTGTGTTGTAAACCGGAATCCACGTTAGTGGGAAACGACCGGTGTCGGCCATACTTCTCCTGTGGGCACTGTCGGCTCATTTTCGTTCCACCCGCCTATTACGTATCATCCCTCCAGGAAAAAGATCAGTACGACCACCATGAAAACAATTCTGAAGACCCGGGCTATCGAAAGTTTTTAAACCAGTTAGCCGAACCACTCCACGAACGCCTGAGACCTCATAGTTCCGGATTGGATTTTGGGGCTGGTCCCGGTCCGACACTCTCTCTCATGCTACAAGAGTCCGGACATACCCTGTCGATTTATGACCCTTTTTATGCGTACAATCCTGCGGTCCTGGAACAGACCTATGATTTCATCACCGCCACGGAAGTGGCCGAGCATTTGCACCATCCCGGGCTGGAATTGGACCGGTTATGGGCACGATTGAAGGCTGATGGCATATTGGGAATCATGACCCAACTGGCGCCACCCGACCGACCGTTTCTCGATTGGTATTACATCAAAGATCCGACGCATGTCTGCTTTTTTTCACACGAGACCTGGGCGTGGCTGAGCTCACGATGGGGAGCGGAAATCATCTATTTGCACAAGAACGTCGTCTTGTTTCGTAAACAGTCTGACTCCCAACCCGGATAGATTCTCGCTCGCTCCAGACGTTGCCTATGCCTTCCACCATCGACATCGCCATTATCGGCGCAGGAGCAGCAGGGCTGGCAGCCGGCATTTTTGCTGCCGAGACGAACCCGAAACTTTCGATTGCCCTTCTGGACTCTGCTAAAACTATCGGGGCCAAGATCCTGGTGTCTGGGGGTGGACGCTGCAATGTCACTAATCACCGTCTCACCGCTTCCGACTTCCACGGGAACAGAAAGTTGATTGACCGGGTTCTTCGACGCTTCAACGAGCAGGCCACCGTTCGATGGTTTGACTCTTTGGGGGTTCCGTTAAAGACCGAAGCCACGGGCAAACTGTTTCCCGTGAGCAACAAAGCCCGAACAGTCCTCGATGGGCTCCTCAGGCGGTGCGAGGTACTGGGCGTTTCTCTTTTCACTCACCACCTCGTTCGAGGCATCATAAGGGAAGGGGAGGAGTTCTTGATCCAGCATTCCCAGGGAACGCTTCGGGCCAAACGAGTCATTCTCTCGACCGGTGGCCGGTCCCTCCCCAAAACCGGATCCGATGGATCAGGTTGGGGATTGGCCCAACAGTTGGGACATACCGTCACCGCCACCTATCCTGCTTTGGTGCCATTGCTCCTTGAGCCCTCGTTTTTTCATACCATCCTTTCCGGCATTTCCCATGAGGTGACGCTGACAACCACCATTAAAGGAAAAACCTTCGATCGATCGACCGGCAGCTTGTTGTGGACACATTTCGGTATCAGTGGACCCGTGGTCTTGGATGCCAGCCGGGTTTGGGTTCGCGCCGCCGCGCAAGGAGAAGCAGTCCGTCTTTACCTCCATTGCGCTCCTCAACTCTCCAACCAGGATGTGGAGAAATGGCTTATGCAGGCAGCCTCCGTCCCTGGACGAAAACTCGTCCCCACGCTGTTATCGGAACGTTTACCCACGCGCGTGGCCACCATGCTAGCGGGTATCCAAGAACCTGCTCTTTCTGACACTCCGGTTAATCTCCTGTCCAAAGAGGCTCGCCGGAATCTGGTCCAAACACTTACCCATCTTGTCCTTCCCGTCATGGGATCCCGCGGATGGAACTTTGCCGAAGTCACAGCCGGGGGGGTCCCCCTTGAAGAAATATCCCCTCATTCCATGGGCTCTCGACACATGCCTGGGC
>JACDDF010000455.1 GCA_013817135.1 Nitrospirales bacterium | reverse complement strand
GGGCACCCCTCCCTCCCCTGCCCCATTCCTGGGGATCCTCAATCTTTCCCCCAATCTTGTGTTGCCGGACCTCTGACCATATTCCAAAAAAACCCACATGGATACTCCACATTTCTTCAACTACAATAGATATTTCATTCTTAGCCAGCTTGAACAGAAACTGAACCTTAAATGGATATCAAATTATTTCTGCGGGAAGTAAGTGAAGACAGTTGGTAGCAAAGTGCCAAAGTAAACAGTATTTTGGTTAAAACTTCATACACCAATTTGGAAGGAGTGATCCATGAAGCCCAGTCCGCAAAAAATCATAGAAGACGCAATGTAATTAGAACCAACCACTCGTGCCTTTGTGGCTGAATCCCTTTTACAGAGTTTGGATTTCGAGGAAGATTTCTCACTATCTGAGGAATGGGTTCAAGAAATACGGCGACGATGTGAAGAGACCGACAGCGGAAAAGCTGTGTTAGTCGATGGAGAAACGGTGTTTTCTCAGCTCCGAAAAAAAATATCCTTCATGACAATTCGCTGGCAGGTAGAAGCGGTAGAGGAAGTCAATGCTGTTGCGGCATTTTAACAAGAGAAACAACCAGGGATTGAAATACGATTTTTAGAGGTTTTGGAAGATGCCCTGCGGCGAATCAGCCGCCGTCCTCAAATGTATCAAACGATCGAAAAAGAAATTCGCCGATGCAAGCTACCTCGTTTCCCTTATGGCATCATTTTTCGTGTAAAATCTGAACACATCGAAATGATTGCTGTCATGCATTTACACCGCCAACCTGGTTATTGGCAAACCCGTTCCACGTTGAAATAGATCCAAGCTTTCTCTTGAAATTTACCTTTGCCCTTCTTCAACCTTACAACTCTTTTCTTAAGCACACGAGTTTTGCATAGGGGTCGAGTGTTTCCATCTTTACGGTCCCCTCCTTGCCCCATTGCGTCATTCCTTCAGTCTCTGACGGGCATCCGTCTATTCCCTGAATGCCAATCCCCCTCACGCGCGGTGCAGGCAGGAGATATCCGGTTGGAACGCATTGGCCATCTATGCCAAAATGAAACGTGGAGGATACGCTATGGCAACGATGAATGTGTCGGTTCCCGATCCCATGAAAGACTGGGTGCAGGGCCAGATTGAGACGGGAAAATACTCGAACGCCAGCGATTACGTTCGCAATCTGATCCGGCGGGATCAGGAAAAGATCGAGGTGTTGCGGAAAACACTCCTCGAAGGAGTGCGTAGCGGGGTGAGCCGCCGGAAGGTTGAGGATATTATGAACGATGTAAAAAAACGATGTGTCGACGATGAGTGAGTATCAACTCTCGAAAAAGGCAGATGAGGACCTTCAGCGAACCTATGAATTTTCCATCCAGCAATTCGGGCAAGATGTGGCCGATGAATATTTCCTTTCTCTCAGAGATTGCCTGATGCAGGTCGCCGATAGTCCAAAATTGGGAAAAGATTGCAGTGAAATTGTCCCGGAGTATTTTCGATTTGAATGTGGCCCCCACTCAATTTTTTATAAGATGGGAAAGAAGCGTATTGTGATAGTCAGAGTCATCCATCAAAGCATGAATCCGGACATACACATGTAACTCAGCTTGATGGCTGCGCACCTCTGCCAGAAATTTCCACTCCCCCAGCCTCCGCACTGCGAACATTTTCGAAGAAATCCGTAGAAAAAAGATGAAGTATCGTCTTCAATTACACGATCAGCAGTGGCAATTAATCGATCAGGATGAGCCCGGCATGACGCCGGTGATCATCGACTTTGTGTCCGGCAAAACGGCGTATCGGAGAAAATATGGCCATGCCGGTGGCGAGGCCATCAGTAAAGCGGTCGGCATCAAAAAAGGCAACCGCCCGACGATTGTGGATGCCACCGCCGGGTTGGGGCGAGATGCCTTTGTGTTGGCAACTATGGGATGCCGTGTGCATATGATCGAGCGATCGGACATGATCGCCAAACTCTTAGAAGACGGATTACGTCGTGCCACCGAAGACGAAAAAATTGGCCCACTCATCAAAGACAAACTCACACTCACCTGTGGGGATAGCCGTCACGCATTACTCAATGTCCCGTTTCAGCCGGAAGTCATCTATGTCGATCCCATGTTTCCCCTAAAAGACAAAACAGCGCTCGTCAAAAAAGACATGCGAATGGTCCAGGATATCGTCGGGCAGGATGAAGATGCCGGTGAATTACTGAAAATAGCACTCAGGATTGCCACCAACCGTGTCGTCGTCAAACGCCCAGCCTATGCCGATCATCTCGCCGGGATCAAACCCCAGGCCTCAATCAAAACAAAAAAACACCGCTTCGACATCTATCTCACTCCCCGCCCAGCCCTCTAGGCTCCCCTGGCCTGGTGGTATGGCCGAGCAGTGCAACCGGCACCGGAGAAAAGGTGGGCAGTGTTTGAGCGAAGCGAGTTTGCCCACCGCCGGTGTCGGTGAACCGCGCAGGGCACCCGAAGGGCCATGCCACGGTCAAGATGGTTTTGGCCACTTTTGCCGAAACAAAAGTGGCTCGGCTGCCGGGACTAACCCCGGCATCGATAAAACCTTCACATGATGCTAGACATTTTCAATCGCCCATCCATCCTCATCTTTGAAAAAGTTGTCATCCTGAGGCCCCCGAAGGATCTAGCCAGGCCATGACACCTTGAACCCTTCCCCAGACTCCTCATCCTCGCCTCATCCCCAACTCGGCATCCCAATCATTCGCCATCAACCATCCTCCCTTGTTTCTGATCGAAGCAACACGAGCCACCGTGCAGCAGAAATAATATGAAGAGGTCCCCCCTACCCCCCACCTTCAGGTCGGCTAACCGAGCTGACATTCTAAACACCAGGCGGCCCTTGCTTGAGCCTTGCGAGTGGGTCCGCCCCCATGGACCTGCATCGACACGCTTTGATTTTGATCCGACGCCTGCCGGCTGGCCCAAAGGAGGGACGCTCTTCGCATCTAGCGGACCTTGTCTGAGCTCTGCGAGTTGGTCCGCTTTTCTAAGAGTTCGCGTCCCTCCCCTCCAATGAGGCCAGACGGGGCGTCAATGGTTTTGGGTCCTTTTCCCGAAAGAAAAGGACCTCGGCTACCGGGCCGAAACCCCGGCTTAATTGTTGGCGGGAGAACGTGTGCGAAACATCAATGCCCTGTCCGGCGTGACCAATTGGAC
>JACDDF010000016.1 GCA_013817135.1 Nitrospirales bacterium | reverse complement strand
GAGACAACAGATGCGATCCTGGAGTTTATTGAGGCTTCTCAGATTCCCATTGTGACACCGAACTTACTCGTTGCCTTGCCGCATACACCCCTCTACGAACGGCTGCAAAAGGCCAATCGGCTGAATTCTGGCGAAGGACGTGATTCGAATGTCGAGTACCTGCAGCCTTATGAGGAGGTGGTGGCGAATTGGAAGCATGTAATTCGTGAGACGTACGAGCCACGAAATATTTACGTGCGCTATGCTGCGCAAGCAAAGAGAACGTATCCACACCGCAAGCGACCAGTGCGTCCACTGGACCAGCTCACATGGCCCAATCTTTGGCGCGCGATCGAGATCTTCTCACGCACCGCCTGGCGGGTTGGGGTTTGTAGCGATTATCGAAAAGAATTCTGGAAAATGACCAGGCGGGAGCTGCGCCAGGGTAATGTCGAATCAGTCTTCCAAATCGCGATGGTGGCTCACCACCTCATCACCTTTGGGCGTGAGTGCCTCACCCGCGATGTGCAGGCCTCAGCCTATTCCGCCCGCGGGCGTGATTCTAGCGTGGCATAAGGCGTCATCATCGTTTCGTAGCGAGAGATCTTGCGTGCTTTGCCCTTCGGATCCGTCCGGATCTCCGGAAAGAAGCAGGGCCGATGACAGTTCGGATAGGGTGTGAGGCGCGCCTGAAGGCATTGATGGGCGGGGCCCAGCGTTGGGGAATGTGGCTATTGGCCAAATCGTGTTTGCACTACCGCCCTATTCTTCCTTTCGACGAGAGCCTTATCGTTGGTCTGGCTGGCGCGGGATTTGGTGAAGTCGATCAACAGCTATCCCAATCCTCTTAAGGCACCGTATCGATGCGGGGAAAACACGGTTGCCCTGCGGGGTGTGGCTTGGGCCGCTCCCCGATGCGGGAGGGAGTGGGCCGTGTTTTCTCCACTGATTGCCGGTGGCGCAAATACCCGGTGGACTTCCGCAATTTGTATATCTGGCTGATTGAGATGGTTGCGAGGCGTTGAGACTCAGCCTCGCCAAAGAGCCGGCAGGCTCGCTCACACAGTTTTTTGGCGGGTCCACGGGAGTCGTGGCGTGCATCCATGGCGGCGAGCAAACGGATATCCTCTAGGGTGTACCGCCAAGCAAAGCTCTGGATGGTGCGCTGGCGGCGTGGCACCCTTCCCGTCTGCAGACACCGGTGAATCAGCCGAGTGAGCTGCTGCCGGGAATACCCACTCATTTTCCTGAGATAGCGGAGGGCGAGGCCTTTCTGAGGCCGGGAGAATGTCAGGGTACTCAACCGTGAGCAAGGTCGCTTGAAGCCATTGGTAATATTCATCCTTGGAACTGAGCAAGGAGAAGGCGACGGGTTGGGTCGCCGCCAGAAACTCTTTCATGTGGGCAAGAGTCGTCAACGCGTTGAGAGGCATGATGGTTGTCATCCTCCCACCATGCCCGAACCTCAGTTCGGGTTCAGGCTCACTTCACCTTAAGAGACACGCCACCCGTTCAGACTCATTTCATAGTGGAAGAGACTGATGCTTGACACGCTATGTCAGCTATGGGAAAATTTTGTTTATTCATGTCGGGATTGGGACATTTTTAGTTATTCCCCTACAATAGGCTATGTTTTTTTAAGAAAGGATGCGCAATGTCCTTGCTAAAAAGGATTGAAAGTCCAGCAGATTTAAAGAAGCTTTCTCGTGACCAATTTCCTGAACTCTGTCAGGAAATTCGGGAACTCATCATAGAAGTGATTTCCCATGTGGGTGGGCATTTAGCCTCCAATTTAGGTGTGGTGGAGTTGACGGTGGCTTTGCAGTATTTATTGAACACACCGGACGATAAAATCGTTTGGGATACCAGTAATCAGGCCTACACACATAAATTATTAACGGGCCGTCGTGAACAATTCCATACGGTCCGCCAGTTTGGGGGAATAAGCGGATTTACTAAAAGAGAAGAAAGTATTTATGACACGTTTAACGCCGGACATGCCGGAACCGGGGTGTCCGCTGCTGTGGGCTTTGTGGAAGCTCGTGAGCAATTAGGAAAGTCCAATAAGGTGGTTTGCGTCGTAGGAGACGGTGCGCTCACTGCTGGAATGACCTTGGAAGGGTTGCAACATGCCGGAGATATGGGCCGGGACTGTGTCGTGATCCTGAATGATAATCAAATGTCGATTTCCAAAAACGTCGGGGCCATTTCCGCCTACCTTAATCGGACCTTTACCGGGGAGTTCTATACAAGGCTTCGTGAAGAAACTTCTCAACTCCTGGAAACCATTCCGCAAATTGGGGAACCCGTGAAGCGAATGGCGATCCGGGCCGAAGAGCTGGCCAAAGGTCTTCTGCTGCCAGGTTTGCTATTTGAAGAATTAGGATTTCGATATGTGGGTCCGATTGATGGACACAATTTTGAGCATTTATTGCCGACCCTGGAGAATGTTTTGAAATTAAAAGGGCCAACTCTCCTGCATGTGATTACCAAAAAAGGATTAGGCTATCAGCCGGCCATGAAGAATCCTGTTTGGTTTCATGCCTGTTCACCTTTTGATTCGAAGACTGGGCAACCGGTGAAAAAGCCCGGTCACCCCTCGTATAGTTCCATCGCAGCCAAAACACTGATTCGTCAAGCCAAAAAAGATAACCGGGTGGTGGTCATTACGGCTGCTATGTGCGAGGGAACAGGAATGTCTGAGTTTGAAAAGGAGTTTCCCTCCCGGTTAATTGACGTAGGGATTGCTGAGCAACATGCCGTGACTTATGCGGCCGGTCTCGCTGCTGATAATATGCGGCCGGTAATTTGTATGTACTCTACCTTTCTGCAACGGGCATATGATCAGGTTGTGCATGATGTGGCAACCCAAAACCTTCCGGTGACCTTTTGTATTGATCGGGGAGGATTGGTGGCGGAAGACGGAACGACCCATCATGGAGCTTTTGATTTTGCGTTTCTGCGGCATGTTCCCAATATGGTGATTATGGCACCAAAAGATGAAAATGAACTTCAGCATATGGTCCAAACAGGATTGGTGCATGATGGGCCAGTGGCGGTCCGATATCCTCGTGGCAGTAGCCTGGGGGTGCCATTAGATTCTGAGCCAATTCCTCTTTCAATTGGACAGGGTGAGCTGTTGTCTGATGGGCAAGATGTGGCGATTATTGCGATTGGAGTTATGGTTTCGGAGGCTATGAAAGCAGCTGAGCGTTTACAAGAAGAGGGCGTGTCGGTGGCTGTCATAAATGCACGGTTTGTGAAGCCTCTAGATAAATCGCTTATTCTAAATATTGCCAAAAAAGTGAAATGTTTAATTACGGTTGAAGAAGGTTGCCGCATGGGCGGGTTTGGATCGGCTGTATTAGAGTTTTTATCAGAGGAAGAATGTTGGGGTATGCCGACCAAGGTGCTCGGGTTGCCAGATTGGTACATTGAACAAGGTCCTCAGGATTTGCTCCGGGAAAAGTATGGCCTCACGGCGGATGGGATTTATGATCAGGCCAAGGCGTTACATGACCGGGTTTCCCTGCAAGCCGCACTACGATAGATTATTTTCGTGTATATTTCTCGACGAAAAACCAAACAAATCAAGGTTGGATCGGTCAAAATTGGTGGCGATGCCCCAATATCGGTTCAGTCTATGACGATTCCTCATCCGAGGGATGTCGCCGGGACTGTGGAGCAGATTCACCAGCTAGAGAAAGCTGGATGTGAATTGATTAGGGTGGCCGTGCCTGATATGGAGGCGGTTGATGCGCTTCAAAAAATTAAATCCCAAATGACCGCACCCTTGATCGCAGATATCCATTTTGACCATCGTCTTGCTCTGAAAGCCGCTAGATTTGTGGATTGCGTCCGTATTAATCCAGGGAATATTGGGCCATGGTGGAAAACAGAAGAGGTGATTCGGGCCGTCAATGACTATGGCATTCCACTCAGAATTGGAGTGAATGGGGGGTCTTTAGAGAAGGATCTTCTTGAAAAATATGGCTATCCCACAGCTGAAGCTCTTGCCGAGTCGGCGTTGAATGCAGTCCATGCTTTGGAGGATGTTGGGTTTACCAATATGAAGGTGTCCCTGAAGGCCTCTGATGTGCACATGGCAATGGATGCTTATTGGTTGTTTGCCCAACAAGCCAATTACCCCTTGCATATCGGTATTACCGAAGCAGGAACTGCGATGACCGGCGCTGTGAAATCTGCTATTGGGTTAGGTTGGCTGCTTTCTCAGGGTATCGGCGATACTCTCCGGGTCTCGTTAGCGGCCGATCCGGTGGAAGAAGTCAAGGTGGGTTTTGAAATCCTGAAATCGCTGGAGCTTCGTCACCGAGGAGTCAATGTGATTGCTTGTCCGACATGCGGGCGAGTTGAAATCGATGTGGTGAAAATGGCTAACGAATTAGAGCATCGACTAGGGCATATTACGACCCCCATCACCATATCTGTCTTAGGTTGTGTGGTGAATGGAATCGGCGAAGGGAAAGAGGCTGATATTGGAATAGCCGGAGGGCAAGGCGTAGGGATTCTCTTTAAAAAAGGGAAATTGTATAAACGTGTGCCATCTGAAGAGCTTCTTCATACTTTAATTGAAGAAGTGGAATTGATGGCCAAAGAGCAAGGTGGTCAAGAGCCGAGCGTTAATATTCATGAGACACCTGATGGCCTTTCCAGTAATCACTCCTTAATGGAAGATCTTTCCTTAAATTCAAAACGATCTGTTTCCAGAGAACTTCCCGTGTTGCCTCGTCAGTAATGATTCCAGCCTTTCGAGGACTAAAGAAAGAGAAAGCCAGATTTTCTCTTGTACAAGAGAAAATAGACTTCTTATAATGATCCCGTAATGGCGCCGTACCCAAGTGGCTAAGGGAGCAGTCTGCAAAACTGCGATTCAGCGGTTCGAACCCGCTCGGCGCCTCCATTCATTCTGCTTGCATCAGGCATAGGTGTTGAGATTTATGCAGAGAATAGGAAGTGGACGCTCTTGAAATTTGGCAATTATCTCCAGGAGTAAAATAACAATGTCGGTACCAGTTTCTCAAATGTACACCGTAGCTCATTATGCTCTCTCACAGCACTTGCGGGGTGTGAAGCGATACCCTCTTGTGATGATGTTAGAGCCGCTCTTTCGGTGTAATCTGGAATGTGCAGGGTGTGGAAAAATCCAATACCCAGACCATATTTTGAATCGGCGCCTGACGCCTGAGCAATGTTTGGCTGCAGCTGATGAATGTGGCGCGCCCATTGTGAGTATTCCTGGAGGAGAGCCCCTCATTCATCCTGAAATGCCAGCTATTGCCGAAGGGCTTGTGAAGCGGAAAAAATATGTTTATCTCTGTACAAATGCCATTCTGCTTGAAAGGAAATTGCAGGACTATACTCCCTCGAAATACCTCACATTCAGTATCCATATGGATGGTCTCAAGGAAGAGCATGACCATGCCGTTTGTCGAGATGGCGTCTATGACGTTGCCGTGAAAGCCATTAAAGCCGCTTTGGCCAAAGGTTTTCGCGTAACGACCAATACGACATTATTTAATGATGCGGCGCCTGCTCGTGTCAGGAGATTTTTTGATGAGATGATGGAGTTGGGTGTGGAAGGCATGATGATTTCTCCTGGGTATAGTTATGAAAAGGCTCCGGATCAGCATAGCTTTTTAAGCCGTGATCGAACGCATTCGTTATTTGCGCAATTGCTGGCTCAACGAAAACGTAGTTGGCAGTTCAACCAATCTCCGTTATTCCTTGAATTCCTGATGGGGAAGCGGGAGTATGAATGCACCCCTTGGGGGAATCCCACGTATAATATTTTTGGATGGCAGCGCCCCTGTTATTTATTGCAGGATGGGTACGCATCCACTTTTCGAGAATTAATGGAAGAAACGGAGTGGGAGCGTTATGGAACGGGACGACATGAACAATGCCGCGATTGTATGGTGCATTGTGGATATGAAGCTTCGGCCGTGAAAGATACCTTCAGTTCATGGGGTGGGTTTTTTGGCACCGTCAGGGCAACCCTGTTTCCCAATGCTGTGTGAGTTCCTATTTTCTATTTTTTCTTTCCCTTCCTCAACTCTGGATCATCTGGTAATCGTCTCAACGCTTAGCGGGAAGTAGAGGGTCAACTATGGATCCAGAAATATCCTCAATCGGTTCTCCTCAATCATGGGAAGGCCGGTGCCTTCAACCTTTGAATGAGAAAGAATTGCACGAAGCCATGAATCTCGTGTTTGATTATCGAGGCGATGTGACGATTCAACTCAAAAAGGGGGAGGAGGTTATGGGATTTGTATTTGATCGGCAGGAGGAGGCTCCTCAGCCGTATATACAGCTATTCCTTCCAGGAGATCAGCATCCGCGTATGGTTTTATATCAAGATGTGGCTAAGATCGTATTTTCAGGGCAGGATACGGCGTTTGGTCGGTCGTGGGAGGACTGGGCGCAAAAGTGGAAGAAGTCTGAGTCAAGCTCTTAACGATACTATTCCCGCAAGCATTGTTTTCCCTTCAACGTTCTGAATCATCTATATTATCCAAAACAGGTTTTGCTAGTAATCGGACTCTAGGTGGGATGGAAAATTTATTTCTCTCTCGACTCATGAACTGGTATGTTTATTCTCCAAAAACACAAGCATGGAAAGCGGTAAAGAGCGCGCAAGAACGTAGGAAATAATTGACGGTTGGCTTCTGACTGTGATAGAAGTCCTGAACTTTTTTGGGCCCAAGAGACCTATGTAGCCCAAGGATTTTTGAATAGGATAAAAACGATTGTCAGGGGATTTTCAGTTGGAAGAATTGCTGAGGCTTGTGAAACCTGAAGAATGTACGGTGTATGCATGTGGTACAGTCCTGTCGTTTCTTTCTATCTGTAATTCTCTTCATTTGGACGTTTGTTCCGGTCAGTGTGTTTATGCACTTCAGAGGTAGAGCATCGCTCTAGGATCGAGGGTCGAATTTGTGGGAATGACGGGGATGGCATTGAAACGGCTGTCGTTTCCGTGAGGGAAACTCTGGCAGATATTTCGGAGAATGGGAAAGCAGATTGCGATGGTTTATAGAAAGTTGTCCTTCACTAAAAAGATAGGGACCGCAAGAAATAATTTGGAGTAGGAGCGATTCTGGGCATTAGGTCCAGAGAGGCGACGATTGGGTGGGGTAATGTGGAATTTGGCAAATCAAGATTCAGGTAAACGAGGGGGAACAATGAACGAGTTTAAATTTGTAAAAAGTTTTTTAGTTAGTGGGTTGGCCGTCATGGGCCTTTTGATGTCAGCATGTGGTGGTGCCGAAGGTCCCCCGCAACCGCCTCCTCCTGCTCCGCCGGAATACGCGGATAAACATATGCCAGCTGGCTATTGGAATAATCCAGAAGTTTTGAAAGAGGGAGAGGCCATCTTTACTGGACAACAGAATATTGATGTGAATTGTGCGAGTTGTCATGGTAAAGACGGAAAGCCTGTCAAAGCCGGTGCTCGGGATTTCCGACGGACTGAACAAATGCAGCTCTATTCGGATGCGGTATGGTTTTGGCGAGTATCTGAGGGCGTTCCTAGTACAAAAATGAAAGCATGGAAGAGCAAGCTTTCAGAGGACGCCATTTGGAAAGTAATTGCGTTTGAAGCCAGCTTTGGGCTCAAGGGCAAGGAATATGATGTTGCGAAAGGGCAATGGGTTCCTGCGGGAACAGCCGGGTCGGGACCTGCAGGTGATGCTCCTGCCGCCGAAGCCCCAGCTGCAGCAGCCCCTGCCGGTGGAGAGCCTGAAAAAGCGGCAGAATAATCCAGGAATTGAATGAAAAAGAAGGAGGGCGGGGACCCTTGAAAACACTGAATCGAAGTCTATGGATAGTTCTAGCGTTGGGCCTAAGTGGGGCGGCTACAGCCTTTGGCCAGGTTCCAGATGCTCCACTTGTAGATTTTCCCTATTCGGGAAATCGAACGGCGGTGTGGTTTGTCGCTCAACTCCATATCTTATTTGCGGCGTTTATTTTAGGCGCGCCGATTTTCGTGGTAGTTGCTGAATGGCTGGGGTATAAGAATAACGATCCGAAGTATGACCGTCTGGCCAAGGAAGTTATTAAGGTCACAGTCATTCTGTACAGTATGACTGCTTTAACTGGAGGTTTGTTCATCTTTGTCCTGCTCGGGACATATCCTGACTTTTCGACATGGTTGATCAAGCATTTTTTCCTTGTGTTCGCGGTAATCTACCCCCTGCTGTTTATCCTTGAAACTATTATTTTGTATACCTATTTTTATTCATGGGATTCCATGAAGGGAGCGAAAAAAGGACGACACATCGCTCTTGGCATCCTTCTGAATATAGTGGGAACGGTGACACTCTTTGTCATTGACGGACCGACCTCCTTCATGAATACCCCAGCTAAAGCTGTGGAAGGCGTATCCTTGGTTGAGTTTATCCAGACCGCCAGCTTGTGGGACAAGATGGCTAATTTTAGCTGGATGCCGCTCAACTTTCATCGCCTGGTAGGAAATGTGACGTTTGGTGGATTTATTACTGGCTTAATCGCGGCCTATATGTTTATGGGATCAAAAACAGATGAGGAGCGAGCCTATTACGACTGGATGGGCTTTGTGGGGAACATGATCGGCGTTGGGGCGCTGTTGCTTCTTCCGTTCATGGGTTATCTCCTAGCCTACGAGTTGTGTGATTATGACGCATCCATTTGTCCCTACATGATGGCCGACCAATTGTCGATGTTTTTTGAAATGCAGGGGGCCATGATTGGACTGATCTTTTTAGCCAGTAATTATTATATCTGGTTAAGCCTCAAGCGAATTCAAGGTGTGGAACAGGTACGAATATCTGGATTCGTCGCGGTGGTGGTCCTGCTCCTGCCAGCCATCATGGGATTTACATGGAAAATGTTCCCTCCGCCGGAGTGGCAGTCTTTGATTGTGTTGGGACTTCTAGTCGTTCTCCCAGCAGCTCTCAGCAAAGTTCCCGGTCTTAGGAATTTTACAGTGTCGGCGTTCACCATGATCAAGATTGGTTTTTTAATGATTGTGGTGGCCGATGCGATTTGGATGACCCCTCATGGCTTTGTCCCGACGCAAGGGCTAGCCACGGAGGAGAACGAGTTGCCTTCATGGGCGAGTGAATTAGCGCTCATGCCGGCAAAGAATGCTGCGGCCTTTACCCTCGTGTTCCTGACGGTGGTCAATTATCTGTTATATAACCGTGCCATTAAGCGTGGGACAATCGTCTGGGGAAAGATTGATTTTGCTTCCCAGTTCGTTCTCATTTTTCTGGCTTTTACCATGATTTGGACCATGGGCCTCATGGGGGCGATCCGTTCGTTAACTCGAAAATATTACCATGTCTATAACCTCGTTCCTGATTTTACTCCTGAAGCGTTTACCCCGACCCTGGCCTATTCGGCATGGTGGGTAACTGGGGTGACTATTGTGTTTTACGCTGTTGTGAGTTTTGCCATTCTTGTCACGCTAAAAGCTGGAAGCCCGAAGCCGGCATCCTCAATGGCATCGTCAGTCCCAGTTGAAGCTAAATGAGAAGCTTGAAAAAAGAGGAAACAAATGGCTAACAAAAGTTTTGCCAAGAGTGTCATGAAAAAGACCACCTTTGGGGTCATTATTGGAGTGTTGTTGGTAGTTGGGGCTAAATATACCCATTTTCCACCAGTCTTTCAGATCATGTTTTTTCTTTATGCAATGCTAGGGGCTTTTGTGTTCATTCTTTTAGATGCTCCAGCGATGAAACGGTTGGAAGGGGTGAAGGCGGTTGGGGCTTTAGCGGTATTTTACCTCCTGCTTTCTGGTCTCTATATTGCCGGGGCGTCGATTCTGCCTCAGTTTGACCCAGAAGATGAAAAGGGAAAAATTGAAAAAGTCTTGAAGCTTCGTCGCGCTGAAACAGAGCAAGGGAAGGCGGATGAGTTGATAGCCAGGGCAAAGGAATTGGATGAACGGGCTAAGGCTATTTCCAAGCAACTGAGTTCTCTTGGGGCTGATGCCAAAGTAGAAGTGGCGTCTACGACTGGTGCAGCCGGGGGTGGGGCTGCCTCTGGCGATCTCGTGGCTCTTGGAAAAGATCAATGGGAACTTCAGGAATGTTATAACTGCCATAAGCTGTATGGCCAAGGTGGGAAAAAGCGTGGGCCTGAGATGGATAATATCGGTAATCTCATGACTGCTGAACAGATTAAAGAGAAGATTTTTTATCCTAAAACATGGAAAGCAGAAGGATATGATAAGGATTACGAAAAGGGAAAAATGCCTGATAAATATAAAGATCTCATGTTCCCACAAGAAATTGATGCGCTTGTGGCTTTTCTTGTCACGTTAAAAGATGAGTCGGTTAAAACTCCGAAGCCAATAAAAATGAACTAATTCACATCTGAGGTTTTCCTCTGGCTATGCAACCAAAATTGACAGCAAAAGCATTGTGTGCGGACAAAGAAATCGGAAAGATTTCCAAGGTTATCGTTGATCCTCTCTCCCACGAAATCAGCCATGTTGTCGTACGGGAATTGAATGGTCAGGGAATCGAACGGCAGGTTCCTATTGGCCAGGTTCAGGAGGTGGTGAGTGAAGAGGAAATTGTCCTTCGGTGTTCACCGGAAGGATTCGGTCAATTTCCAGTACTGGAGCGAGATCAGTACGTCACAATTAAAGAAGTTGAAATTGCGCACTTAGAAGATCATTTGCATGTGGAGCCTGGAGAGATCCTGGTTCCTCTGCCGCGCTTAGAGCAAGGAGTCCCGCGACGAACGTTTTTTACCAACATGACCCATGCCATTGGGACGTTAATTGCCTTGCCCTTAGTATATCCTGTGTTGAAGTATCTCATGAAGCCGATGTTTAAACCCTACGATAATGCCTGGTTTTCCGTTGGCAATGTTAAGAAGGTGAGTAAAGAGAATATTGGATTCCAATTTAAATTTACTCGCGGGTTTAAAGAAGCCTTTATGCCGGAGCAACAGATTGAAAAAAATATTTGGGTAGTCAAGGCGACTCCGGCGGTTCAAAAAGCCGTATACGAGGGAAATGATAGGAAGTTTTTCGATGATAAAGGTGATGTTATTTGGGTGAACAAATCAAATTCTCCCTATATCGGCTACTCTGGGAAATGCCCTCATCTTGGGTGTGGGTATAAATGGAGAAAGACGAAAAACTTTCCAGATGGGGTATTTTTGTGCCCCTGTCATCTGAGTATTTATGATGAAGCTGGAAAAGTTATTGATGGCCCGGCACCGAGACCGCTCGACGTCCTTCCTCTCCAAATTGATGCCGGTGGAGAAGTGAAAATAATTGATGTGGAGTATAAAGCCGGGGTTAATAACCAAATTCGGCTTCTATAAAAGCCTAGGATGGAATGGTGAAAGGCGCATGAAGGAAGACAGTCAAGTCGCAAGTCCACAAAATGCTTTTGAAAAGGTTGTGGAATTTGTTGATGAGCGGGTAGGTCTGAAAACAATTCAGGCCAAAATGCTGAATGAGCCAATCCCCGGTGGTTCCCGCTGGGCTTACGCTTTTGGCTCGGTGTTGTTATTTATCTTTATTCTTCAAGTCGTTACTGGGATCCTGTTGATGTTCTATTATGTCCCCAGTACAGATCATGCTTATGCAAGTACTCAATACATCATACACGAGGTGGACTACGGATGGTTTCTGTTGAGCTACCATTTTTGGGGATCCTCTGCCATGGTGGTAATGGTTTTTGCACATATGTCTCAAGTATTTTTATGGGGAGCCTATAAAAAGCCGCGAGAACTGGTTTGGTTAGTGGGTCTGGCATTATTTGGCATTGTGATGGGTTTTGGCTTTACAGGCTATCTCCTCCCCTGGGATCAACGCGCATACTGGGCAACGGTGGTGGGTGTAGAAATCATGGATAAAACTCCAATTATTGGGGATTTTTTGGCTCGATTTCTTAAGGGTGGTCCCACGCCAGGGCAAATGACGCTGAGCCGGTTTTTTGTCATCCATGTCATGGTCTTGCCTGCTGCTTTGGCAGGGCTGGCTGGCCTTCATATTTTCCTGTTTAGAAAGGCTGGGCCAGCAGGTCCGTTTAGGGGCACACCTGAAGAGGTCAAAGCCAAAACTGATTACTTCTTTCCTCGTCAGATATGGAAAGATATTGTGGCAATGGCCACTGTTTTTCTAATCATTTGTTCACTGGCCTTCATTGAGCCGGTAGTGTTGCTGGAAAAAGCGACTCCGGATCCTGGGGATTATCATCCGGAACCAGAGTGGTATTTCTTGTTCTTATTTCAGTTGCTTCGATTGAAAATATTTGGCGGGGAGTTTGGACAATTCCTTGGAGCGATGGCCATACCAGGGGCATTTATGGCCTTTTTAGCGGCGCTGCCTTTTCTGGATACCAATTCAGAGCGAAACATCTTTAAGCGGCCCATGGCTCTGATTGGTTGGACGGTAATCATGGTCTTTATTCTGGTGTTTACGGTCTCAGCCATTATAAACCGTCACTTTTTAGACTAATCTCTGGAAACATATGTCAAATACGAAGTTAGGACTTCTTGTTTTTTGGCCTACATTCTGGACCGGATTCCCAATAAAGATGGTTGTGGTCTTGTTGTTGCTCGCGGCACACATGCACCCTTGGGAGGGGGTCGGTCTATTTTTATTGTTACTTGTTTCCATACCGGTGGATATTTGGGCGCTTGGTCTTTGTGCGAGAACAGTATTAATTGATCGGCTGAAGGTCGATCCGAAGCCGGGCATTGGCCTTCATCTTTGGATTCGATGGGCAGTCTTTAGTGCAGTGGCATTGCCGATCATAATGTTCGTGGTGTCCACGGTGACGGAAACGGCTCAGTCCGTAGTTTCAAGTATTGTTGAATCTATTAAAGAGAATATCTTTGTCATTCCGGTCGCAGAGCAAATAAGTCTTGAGTTGGTCATGTGGGGAAGTGTGGCAACCGTCGCCCTCATTCTTTGTCTTTTGGGGTGGCTGTATGGACTAGGGTGGCTTGCTCAGCCATTTGTGAAAAATGCGAAACCGGTAGTCGGTTCAGCGGTGGACCAGGCTAATTTTTGGGATAGTTTACGAATACCAGCGGATCAGCCCCTGCTCTTAACAGCATTTACCGGAGTAGGAGTCGTGCTGGTGTGTATTTTCTGGGTTCTCCTGCCTTCAACGACACCCCATCCCCATGAAGAATATGTCTATACTTTTGAAAAAAAGGAAAAGATGATAGTTGAACCAAAAAAGATACTAATGGAAGCAGAGCAAGTTTTGGCCAATGCGGAGCTTGTTGTAATAAAGCTCCAGGATGAAAAACTACCGGATTCAGAATCGTCTGTGAAATCTAGGGACCTTTCACCCGAAACCAAAGAGAATAATAAAATAGGGTCACAAGTTCCGATTAAGGCTGAGGAAAAACCATAGACTGAGTTTTGCGAATTCGGGAGTGTAGCCTTGAACAAAATAATGAATGATCGAAGGGGGGCCAGAATGAAATCGGCCGGCCAATTAGGACATACAACCGTTGCGCAAGGAATGAATAGAATGCCTGGATTGCTTAAATTAGCAAGTTTTTTGGCCCTCCTCTTTCTACCGGCT
>JACDDF010000015.1:9717-13548 GCA_013817135.1 Nitrospirales bacterium | reverse complement strand
TGTGTCGCGCCCTGAAATCTATGTTATCCCAAACAACGAGTGTATGGGAGCAGGTTGACACACAGGGGGCCGGCATCAAAGGGAGAGAAGAAGAGCAGGCCTTTGAACAGTTCCTCTCAGCCATTCCTCACTACGATGTAACCCGAACGATTGCCGAGAAGAGCGGAGATTGGGTTCGCCAATTCGGCCGGTCTCATGGCGTTGAAATACCGGATGCGTTGATTGCGGCCACTGCCGCCACCCACAACCTTGAACTGAAAACTCTCAATACCAAACACTATCCAATGATTAAAGACCTCGCCCAAGCCTATCAAAAGAGTTAACTGGCAGCCTTTCAGCTTCGTGTTAAGTTCAGGGCAGGCCAGCAGATTTTCGATTACATCATCAAGGGGCGTTGGTATCTTCTTCCTCGGTCGGAGAAGAATTCTTGGGTAGATAATACCGCCGGCCTTCTAATTCTTTGGGAAGATGAGTTTGAACTTTGGCACCCTTGGGGTCATCATGGGCATAACGATAGTCTTTCCCATAGTTTAAATCCTTCATCAACGAAGTCACGGCATTTCGTAAATGAAGCGGGACCGGCAGATTGCCTTTTTCTTTCGCATCTTTCCTTGCCGCCAAGAGCCCGACATACGACGCATTGCTCTTAGGAGCAGTGGCTAAATAGGTGACCCCATGAGCCAAATTGATTTGTGCTTCAGGTAACCCGATGACCTCCACCGCATGAAAGACCGCCGAGGCAATCAAGAGCCCCTGCGGGTCGGCCATCCCGATATCCTCCGACGCAAAAATCAACATGCGCCTGGCAATAAATTGGGGATCTTCTCCGCCCTCCAGCATCCGCGCCAGCCAATACAACGCCCCATCCGGATCGGAATCGCGCATACTTTTGATAAAGGCCGAAATCAGATTGTAATGTTCTTCCCCATCCCGATCGTATCGTAAAGCTTTCTGCTTCAGGGCTTGCCCGACTTGTAGTTGATCTATCGTGGTAGGTTTGCCGGCCTTCGCATATTGACCAACGACGAATTCCAGCCCCGTTAACATCGAACGCGCATCGCCATTGCCATATCCAATCAACAGTTGCTGAGCGTCGGAAGTAAGGGTGACGCGTGAAGAACCGAGCCCCCGTTTCGTATCTAAAAGGGCACGATTCAAGATATGCCGCAACGCCTCCTCGTTTAAGGATTGAAGCACCACCACCATGGACCGCGACAACAACGGGGCAATCACTTCAAAAGAAGGATTCTGCGTCGTGGCTCCAATGAGTATGATATCTCCCCGTTCAACATAGGGGAGGAAGGCATCTTGTTGCGCTTTATTGAATCGATGAATTTCATCCACAAAAAGAAGTGTTCGCTGCCCCGACACCTTTCGGCGTTGTTGGGCCGTTTTCAGTAATCCGCGCAACTCTGGGACCCCGCTCAGCACCGCTGAAAATGGCACGAATGTCGCCTGGGTTTTTTGGGCGATTAAACTCGCTAACGTCGTCTTCCCCGTCCCCGGCGGCCCCCACAGAATCAGTGAGGGCACACGATCATGTTCAATGGCCACACGCAGCGGCTGATCTTCGGCCAGAACATCTTCCTGCCCCACAAACTCCTCAAAATCCTTCGGCCGCATCCTCTCCGCTAATGGAGCATGGTATTTACCGGAAGGATCCTGAACGGGGAAAAGATCTTCCTGGGACTGTGACTCAAATAATTCCATGAAAATTCACTTACCCCCAAGGCATTTCTGTTAACCGATTTCGTGATTACCTCTTTATTCTCAGTATGCTATAACCACCGGTCATGCACCCGCAAATGAAACCGGTTTATTCCACTTTAATTGAATCTCTCGAGAAGAATCGATGTGGCGACCCTAGACGAAAAAGGAGGGAACGGTGAAGGCTGTCATTCATGGAGTCACAGTCGGTTATTCCGATCAAGGGAACGGCACGCCTCTCGTCTGCATCCATGCCTTTCCACTTTCCAAAACCATGTGGCAACCTCAAGTCGATGCGCTGACGGACACCTATCGAGTGATCACTATCGACCTTGGAGGACATGGAGAATCCGAAATCGTGTTATGGAATGATACGTTGGACGGTTATGCCAAGGGTGTCATCCACCTGCTCGATCATCTCGGGATTGCTCAAGCGGTGTTTGTGGGCTTGTCGATGGGCGGATATATCTTATTTTCGTTGTATAGAAATTACCCTGATCGGATACAAGGGATGGTCTTAGCCGATACGAGAGCCCAAGCGGATAGTGAGGAAGGGAAAGCTGGACGTCGTTCGATGGCTGAAGTGGCGTTTAGCGATGGAGCATCGGCCATTGCCGACCTCATGATTCCTAAACTTCTGGCTCCTTCAACCATTGAGCATCATTCTGAAATCGTGGAGCAGGTTCGACAGATGATTCTCCAAACGCCAACAGCGGGAATCGTCGTCGATTTGGTGGCTATGGCCGCCAGACCTGATTCAACGGAACTTTTATCCACAATGACCTGCCCGACTTTAGTCATTGTGGGCGAAAATGATGTCGCCACCCCGGTCGCAGAGTCTCACTACATAGCCGAGCGGATTGCTGGCTCAACCTTGGTCACCATTCCTGAAGCCGGCCACCTATCGAACTTCGAACAACCCGCCGCTTTCAATGAAGCACTTCGTGGCTTCCTCACGACACACCGGTTATAAGTATGGCCGAAACGCCAAACAGATGAGAAAAACATCCGATGCAGGTTGTTGGGTGGGGACTAGAGAAAAGACGGGCCTAACAGGAAGGAAAATTAGGGAAAATCAAAGAGAGGTCACAGAGAAATGCCCTCTAGGGAAAACTCACATGTAAGATTCATGTCCTATGTCCTATTAAGATGGGACTCTTACACCTGCATTCCCCCCTGACCATCAAAACACAGTACCAGAAAGAAAAAACAAGGATTAGACCGGCGCCTCCTGCGCGACATGCCCTTCCGTGGGAACACATATAAAAACTCAATAATGTGGCATTAAACCTGATTCAGTTAAAAGAATCAAATATCTAGAAAAGTTCAGCCATCAGCTCTTTTTGAACGGGAAAGATGAAATAGAGGAACATCTAATCGCCGTCGCATCCGCGCTGGCGGATCAACTTGAGGAATTCATTACGGGTTTGCTGTTGTTTGCGAAACACACCCAACATTTCGCTGGTGACCGCCACAGTATTCTGCCGTTCCACGCCACGCATACTCATACAAAGATGTCGGGCTTCCATGACAACAGCCACCCCACGCGGCTTGAGCTTCGTCTGAAGCGTGTGGGCAATCTGGACCGTCAACCGTTCCTGGACTTGCAGCCGACGACTAAAGGCATCTACAATCCTGGGAATTTTGCTGAGGCCCACCACGTGTTTATTGGGAATATACCCGATATGGCATTTCCCGAAAAATGGTAAAAGATGATGCTCACAGAGGCTAAAAAAATCGATATCGCGCACAATGACCATTTCATCATACTCAATAGGAAATAGTGCCCCATTCAACAATTCATCGATATCTTGTTGATAGCCTTTCGTGAGAAAGGCCAGGGATTTGGCCACTCGCTTAGGCGTATCGGTTAACCCATTTCGATGGGGAGTTTCACCAAGATTTTCGAGCAATTGCTTCACAATGATTTCCAGATTCGCGAGATTGGGCATACCTACCGCTTCGCTGGTATCCCGGACAATAGCTCGTGGCTTGGTGGATGAGGGCCGCTTAGGTTTGGTCGGCATCAGTTCTCCTTTATCCCATTTCTGATGGAAGAATCGCTGGACACTCCGGGAGTGCCAATATACTCAAAAAAATTATCTCTGGTTTCAATCACCCCAA
>JACDDF010000015.1:0-9707 GCA_013817135.1 Nitrospirales bacterium | reverse complement strand
CCCGGAAGGAATCTGATCAACCAGCAGATCCCAAAGCAAACGGGCTAAATTCTCACCAGTTGTCGTGACGCGGGCAAAGGCGGGATCAAAGTTGAGATGTTGATGATCAAAACGATCGACAATCTTATCTTTCACGAGTTGATCCAAGGCATCCACATCCGTAATCAACCCCGTGCGGGAATCTAATTCCCCGGTCACGGTCACGAGAACCGTATAATTATGCCCATGCCCGTTCAAGTTATTACATTTTCCAAAGATCTTTTGATTGATATCGTTCGGCAATTGATCGGTATGCAAGCGATGTGCAGCACAAAACCTATAGGTTCTGGTGATCGAGGATGTGGTCGGCATGGCAGTCGGTCTCAGCATTCTTTCTCTTTGCGAGGCGTGTCCTGAACAATACGGCTGTGCTGTGGATACCCTCACCTCCTACCTTCTCGTGAGAAAAGGTGAAATTTACAAAGGTTGTTCTACTTCGGCTTCACCCCATTTTTCTTCGGGGACCTGCACAATTACATCCCCTAATACTCGAGCCTGACAGCCTAACCGATGGTAAGGCTCAGTCAGCGCTTCTCGATCAAGCAAATCCTGCTCATCAAAATCGATATCAGAAAGATTCTCTTCGCCTGCAATCACATCCACCCGGCAGGTGGTGCAGGAGGCGTTCCCGCCACAATCATGATTCAATGGGAATCCGAGTTTCTCCGCGACTTCTAAGAGGGAAAGGCCTTCAGAAACTTCGCCAGATTTACCTTCCGGATGAAGAAATGTGACGCGAGGCATACAGTCTCCTCCTTACTCAGCACCAACTGGAACAGGCTTGAACGGACATCGCCCCAGGCGAATATGTTCTTCGAATTCTTGACGAAACAGGCGTAGACTATTTTGTACCAATACCGCAGCTCCCGTGACCAGAGTACAAAATCCGGTGCCTTTGACAAATCCACAAATTTGCAAAAGTTTGGCCAGATCACGCTCCTCTCCTGATCCATCTTCAATTTTCCTCATTAGGATAGCTAATTCTTGGGTACCAATCCGGCAAGGTGGACATTGTCCGCAACTTTCCTGTTCAAAAAAACCTGAAAACTTAAGCGTTTTCTCCACCATACACGTCGCATCATCAACAACAATGACCCCGGCAGACCCCAATCCAGTGCCGGCTTTCTTAAGCGAATCAAAATCCATGGATAATTCCAATTGATCCGCTCCCACCATGGAAAAGGATGGCCCACCGGGGAATACCGCTTTGACACCATGTCCGTTCGGCACGCCCTGCCCACACACCTCAATCAGATGTCTGATGGACGTTCCCAACGGCAGTTCATACACACCGGGTCGATTCACCGCTCCACTGAGCGAAAACAACATCGTCCCTGGAGTGGTACTGGTGCCTACCTCACGAAACCATTCTGGTCCATTCCGTAAGAGTTGGGGAATATTCGACAGCGTTTCAACATTATTCACTAAGGTCGGTTTGCCATGCAGGCCAAACTCCGTGGGATAAAACGGTGGCTTTTGCTTGGGGTGCGCCGGACGACCCTGCATTGATTCCAACATCGCGGTTTCTTCACCCGCCACGTAACTGTCATATCCATCAAAAATTTCAATATCCAGGTTGAGACCTGTGCCAAGAAAATTCTTTCCCAATAATCCCTGAGCTGTCGCCTGTTCTTTAGCCCGCTCAAAGATAGCTCGTTCTTCAGAGAATTCATGATTTAAATAGATGTAAGCCGCCTTCGCTCCAACGGTAAACGCCGCAATCAGGCATCCTTCAAGAAGTTGGTGAGGATGATGCCGAATCAGATATCGATCTTTGAATGTTCCAGGTTCATGCTCCCCGGCATTACAGACAAAGTATCGCTCTTTGACCCGATGATTGACCACCTTGTCCCATTTTAGTCCGGTAGGAAATCCAGCGCCTCCCCGTCCTCGCAGATGGGCCTCTTTTAATTGTGCGATAATGGTCTGCGGATCGTTCTTCGTGACACACTGAACCCAAGCATCATATCCCCCCTCCTGGCGGTACGATTCAATTTCACCTGGTTCACCCTTTACCTCCCGCAATACACGAGGTACAAATGCGTTATCCACCGAAGCCCCCTTGATCAATGGTTTGGGCCCACATGCATTTATCCATTATTTTCAATATTTGGATTACGGTATTTTTTACAAATCCCTTCATTGAAAAACCAAATTTCCTTCCATGTTCCCAAGGGAAATCAGGCGTCAGGGCGGGTCAAGAGTATGAGCACGACTCACTATACGAACGGGTCACTAAAGTCGTCAAGGCAAGAAGACGACCAGAAAGCACGCCTATTCAGTGAAGGAAAAAGATGGGAAAATTCGTCATGCCATCCGTCACGTCAGAGGGGTCTTTTTCATCATTTGATCGACCTGTCCACACAATTCCAAAACGGCCTTGGCTGAGACCTCCAGAGCCGCCTGTTCCTGGGGAGTGAGCGCATATTCAATAATCTCTTCCGCCCCGCCTGCCCCTAATTTCACCGGCACTCCCAGAAAGAGGTCGTTAAAACCATATTCCCCTGCGCATAAAGCCGCACAGGGAAGAATTTTCTTTTGATCTTTGGAGATCGCCTCAACCATTTCCACAACCGAGGCAGCCGGGGCATAATAGGCACTCCCGGTCTTGAGTAGATTGACGATTTCGATTCCTCCCTCGCGAGTCCGCTTAATCAGGGCCTCTAATGCCTCCGGCGACAACCATTCGGTCACCGGCCTCCCTGCCACCGTAGTATATCGATTCAAGGGCACCATCGAATCGCCATGGCCTCCCAGGACCATCGCGTGAATATTTTCGACGGAGACCTGCAAAGCTTCCGCAATAAAGGACCGGAATCGTGCCGAATCCAACACTCCCGCCATCCCAAGTACCTGGTTTCTGGGAAATCCACTCACCCGATGCGCAACGTGAGTCATCACATCAAGAGGATTGGAGACAATAATGAGAATGGCATCAGGGGAACGTTTGGCCGTCTCACGGACTACGGCTGACACGATCTTGGTATTGGTTTCCAATAATTCATCCCGGCTCATCCCCGGCCGGCGAGGCACGCCTGACGTGATCACCACGATGTCAGAATCTTTGGTCGCCTCATAGTGATTCGTTCCCGTCACGGCGGAATCGTAGGCACAAATTGGGCCCGCTTCGACCAAGTCCAAGGCTTTGCCCTGCGGCAGACCTTCGACGATATCGACCAGCACAATGTCGTACCAATTTTTTTCTGCCAACCGTTGTGCGATCGACCCTCCAACATTTCCGGCCCCCACCACAGTCACTTTGATACGGCTCATGAAGCCACCCATCCCTTTGAAGAAGTCGCCAGCCAAACGGATTCAATCATCGTCATGGCTCGCCCACCCTGCGACTTTAAAGTTAATCGTACACACAAAATTATCCCCATCATAAAAATTCACCTTGATTTTTTTCTTACCGTATTCACGGCTCAAAAACTCGTCCGGATGGTCAATGAACTCCTGGTAGGTTCCCGCTTCATAACCTCCTAATTCTTTGAACGCGACAATCATGCCGACCTTGACCTCTTGCAGCATTTTCGTCGTGCAGCGAGGAAAGATTTCCCAAAATTTTTCACGGATATCGTCTTTCGTTGGCTCGAACCGTTCTCCGTTCTCCTGCCGATCTTTCCGGTCAAACTTCGCCTGCCGTCGAACATAAGGATATTGGTGGCCAGTAAACAATTTAAATAGCCAGGGTGGCACCTCAGGGTGTGAAGGTAAACTCGTCATACATCTCCCATATCAGTTCATCTGGCTGTGAGCCGTTGATAAATTTTCGGCAACTTCATTGGAAGTGATTCGACTTCATCGACGACCACATACCCAATTTCCCCATACATCCGTTTTACATAATCGGTTGGAGCTTGATCAATGGTAATGCAGAAAGGATGGACGCCTTGAAGGCGAGCTTCCCGAAGAGCCATTTTGGTGTCTTCCAAAGAGTATTCATCCGCATAATCATCATCTAATGGTTTCCCATCACTGATCAGTATGAGAAGCCGAACTTTCGCCGGTTGCTGTTTCAGGCGGTGCGTCGCATGTCGTATCGCCGCGCCATCACGGTTTTGCTGTTTGGGTGTCACTCCGCTGATCTTCAAACCGACACGCCCCCCAGACCGTTGGTCAAAATCCTTCAAGACATGAATGTCCACCGATTGCCGGGTTTGCCCGGAAAAGCCGTATATCGCATATTGGTCGCCAATCGCAGACAAGGCTTCCGAGAGCAGGAGCAAGCCTTCTTTTTCAATGTCGATAACGGGACGCGCTCGAGCTCCGATCTGGCGTCCGGTCGATCCGCTCATATCTACCAGAAACGCCACCGCAACCTGTCGATCACGTTTTTGCCTGGTGGCATACACCTGATCGGAAGAATCGTTTCCTTGCCGTCGATCAACCATCCAATTCACCAAGGCATCCAAATCAATGTCTTCCCCATGGGATTGGCGTCCCATTCGACGAAAGGCTTCCGGACGAATCGCTTCAAAATACCGACGAATGAGTCGCACCATCGGCCCATACGTTTGAAACGTTTCATCCACAAAGTCGGGGGACCCTTCACGGCCGGCCTGTTCGACCACACGGCACCATTGTGGTCGATAGTCACGAACCGTCCCATCCCACTCTTCATAGAGATACTCTCCCTCACGAAGACCAGCTCCCTGTTGTCCATCGCCAGGACGAAGCGTAGGTTGAAACCATTGCTGCATAGGCGATTCACCAAAAATTGGTTTCTTGGGATCTTGCGAAGGATCGGGTTGGTGAGGGGGTCGACGCTCAAATTGGCTGGGTGAATCTCCCCCAGCATTTTTCCCCATCTGGGCACCTTGATCCTGTTGCCCTCCTGCCTGCCCGTTCGACGCCTGTTCCTCTTCTTCCCCTCCTTTGACATGGTCTGGATTGAGAATGCCACGATACCCCCAGTTACTCAAAGGCTGATACCCCTCTTCTAAGTGTTCAGCCGCTTCAGGTTGTCCGCCTGAATCAGAGACCTCGGAAGTATTGGAAAAGGGTTCACGTTGTTGATTGTCCTTCTCCAGAGTTCCAATCCGGCGTTCCAATTCCTGGTAGAGCCGGTCGGCAAGCTCCACCGATTCATCGACCGTCGCGGTGGGGTGTAAAATCGTTCGGGCAATCTGCCAGATATCATCAATCACCTCTTGAAGTCCCGGACGAGTGAAGTCCTCCTTGGTAAACCCAGCATAGAGCAACAACAATGCGTCCAGCACAATCTCACGAGCCGTCATCCCATGGGAAAGCGTGCGAAGCTCCATCGCCTCCTTTGTCAATGACGTCAAATCCTCTTGTAATCCCGGGTATTCATGACGGAGCAAATAGTCAATTCGCGCATCTTCCACAATTTCCCACAAATCCCTGATAATCTCCGGTTGCGGGTAGAGTTGAAAGATTTCCCAATGTGTGAACGCCTCTCTTCGGGCTGAGAGCTTCTTTTTCGTATCGGGTCTGCACCCCGGTAGCCACACGTTGCAACACTTGAGTCGAGAGCGCATAGGTTCCAAATTCCACATGCCCAACCTCATGAGCGACCATGACCGTGTACCATCGTCGGTTTCCTTCCCGGGTCTCCGATCGCCTCATGACCAGGGGAAGATATACCGTTTTTCCATCGGTGCTCACCTGAGCTTTCTCGGAGACAGGACTCGCTGACATGTGACTGGCGCCGACCGAACCTCCTCCCTCTGGAAGTCCCTCTATGGCCACATCCTCTCCACACAACGCCCTTGCAAACATTTTCAACGATCGGGCGACTTGACGAAGCGACACTCCGCTCATCGCCTGCTCTACTGCTGAACAGGCCTGTTGCGTTTCCAGACCAAAAAAGGCTCGTCCAGCCTCGACACTATATTCCAAGGCTTCCATCCCCTGACCAAACCACGCGTCAAACACACCCGTATCGTCCTCTTTCCCAGCCAAGCCGACCACCTCGGAAACCCGAGCAAAATACGCAAGCGTAGCATCGGGATCTCGATCCGCCACAAGAAGGCCGAATTTTAAGATTCGAATCTTCCACTCGACCGTCGAGACCCTCGCCAAAACTTCAGGAGCCTTGGCCAAAAAAGCTACCGCCTGCTCAGGAGAATGATCCGCAAGCCTCGTACCTAGATCAATGACACGTTGTTTGACATCCGCGTCATTGAACTCAAGAAACAGACTTGGACTCGTTCGAAAAAACTCCAAGGTTCCAATGTAATCAGGCTTCCCAAGGCTGTTTTGAACCATGAGCTTCATGCCAAACCCAATCCAGGACTTGGCCGATTCCAACGGAACAGCTCTAGCAATGGAGGGACACTCACGAAAAAACTCATTTCCTAACACATAATTCCATTCGGACAAGTCCATCCCTAATCGGGCCCATTCCTGAAGCTCAGGAATGGCAATCTCCCCACATAATTGGGGAAGCACCTTGAACCATTCGTACCCACATTGTGGGGCGGCCTCATGTGACCCATCGGCTAGTTCCATCACATGGGCCAACAATTCATCTCGATTCGACTCCTTTTCCAGAAATCCGAGAATCATGTGGCTTTCTTTGAAATAACGCAGACCGAGAGCGCCGGAGGCTTGTGCGAAGGTAATCCCTAAATCCAGCCATGGAATGACACTGGCTAAGCATCCTTTTCGATTCAACTCTCCCAGGGCCCATACGGCTTCACCCTGTATTTTTGACGAAATCTCTTTTAATTCAATGAGTAATTCCAGAACAGGCACCCGGAAACGAGGATCCCTCAGTTGTTCATCGAGACCATGAGCCGTAGTCGCATCAAGTCGGTCGACTAATAGCTCATGAAGTTCATCTTTTGGGGTAAAGGAAGACATGTAATTGATTAATAACCGAGGGAATTAAAGGGTTACAAGAAGGATTCTTGCCAGGCACTTTTCAATCCAGTTTTGTAACCAGAGCTACGGCTGGGCATTATAAAAGTGACTTCAAGGGATGTAAACTCACCCAACAATCTAACAGATTCTACACTTTATACTCCCAACACCCACTTCTATCTACCTCCACTTGGAGATTCCTGACCTCATGGATGTTCAGGATTTTTCGTGGAAGGGCTTTTCGTCAGAGCTGCTCTTATATCAGCCAGGGTCTTCCCTGCAATAAAAACTCGCTTCTGCCTGGAACTAACTCCCGATTTCATCTGCACATCTTTCTGGGGAACACCAACATGTCGTGCCAAATACCGGCATAATTCTGCATTGGCCTGACCATCCACCGGAGGAGCCGCAATGCGAATTTTCAAGGCTTCCCCATGGAGCCCAATAATTTCTGTTTTTGACGCTCGTGGCTGACATAGATACGAATTTCTATACCTTCTGATTGTTCTACGACACAGCGGGCGAGTTCCATATAAAATTTCCTATAGCCGACACAAATCATTCCCATTTTTTGTCAGAAAAAATAAAAGAAACGATAGATATCAACATCAAACAATTTCACAGAACTAGGAATAACCTATTAACTTTCAATAGCTTATATCATACATCAAGATCTTGACATGAACCCGGATGGTGGGTAAAATATTTCTAGATTGATAACGGTTATCATTTTCGAAAGAGGACACATTCAGTAACGGACTTTTTATGTTCATCTGCATCTGCAAAGGTATAAAAGAATCCGATGTCCGAGAACTTGGACAAGCCGGTGTTACCTGTCCCAAAAAGCTTGCAGACGCCCTTGAACTCAATGACAAACAGCAGTGCTGTGGCCGTTGCATCAAAAATATTTCAAAGTTTGTCGCACTCGCTACAGAAGAATCCTCCTGCCGAACACCCCAATGATAAGTTAGGGATTCCGTACCTACCACCTCACACCAGCTTCAATGTCTCTCCTACTCAGGTATCTCACCTGATCTCTCAACCACAAAGCCATTGGCTTTAAGCTTCTAGGCGAGCCAATCTTTCCATTGTCAACGTAATCCAGCCAACGCTTTCCGCATCCCACAATGGAGGAAAGGATTTTGGGGGTTGTCTTTAGATTTGAGCGAAATCATGCAGGCATCAAATTCTCAAAATCGCATATCGAGAGTACCGACGCCCTGCCATCGCAAATAGAGGCTTACCCCTACAAAAATCAGCATCACACTCATGACCGTGTAATCCTGGGCCCTCAATTTCCCGGTAGAGTAAAAATGTCGTGTCGCTGAGGGATGAAACCCTTTAGACTCCAGCGACATCGCCAGAAGATTCGTTTGACGAAGGGCATGCCCAATCAAGGGGATCACCAGGGGAACATATTTACGAATGCGTTGTAGAATTCCGCCGATCGACACATCTAATCCGCGTGAGCGCTGCGCTTGAACCACGCCCACGCCTGCTCCTAAGAACATTCCCACCCACCGGCACGCGAGTGAGAAGACAAACCCTGCCCGTGAAGGAAGTCCTAATTGCTGAGAGGCCTGCGCGAGCTCTTCCACCGTCGTTGTCGAGAGTAACCAAATACCACCCCAGAGCATTATTAACAGTCGCAGGCCCATTCCTAAGCCAACCCTGACACCTTCCCAGGTCACTCCAAGCCCATGCAAGAGGGGAACAGGTGTCACACCTTCGACAAAGAAAGGCCAAAGAGCCACGCTATAGACAAACAGGAGAACCGTCAGCACCCACATTTTCCTGACATTCGCCCCGGCCTGAGACATGGTTAACCCACCCATCACGCATCCAAATATTCCAAGCAAGTAGACCGGATCCGAAAAACACAGGGCTAATCCAAACACCCCAAGCACCGTCAGAACTTTGGTGCGTCCATCTAACCCATGCATCCACGACTTCCTGGATAGATACAAGGAAACATTCATCGGTATTTTACCAGACCCTACGAATCTCACACATGCCAAACACGTTCTCCATTACCGGGTAAGTATCGGCAACAATGCTCATGGGAAACCTCGCATCCAGGAGGCCTTCACTTCTTCCACCGTGAGCAAGGTCTGTCCCCATCGTTGGCTAAAGCGGGAAATAACCGGGATCTCTAATGATGCTGATTGGATCAACCCCGGATCAGTAAAAACTTCTCGAGGCGTTCCATCAGCAATAATCCTCCCGCTGTGCATTAACAGACAGCGCCGGGCATAGGCCGCAACAAGCCCCATCGAATGTGTGATCATCACAATCGTATGCCCCTGTTGGTTCAGACGCCGAATCATTGCCATCATCCGGTCAGTTTCATTGGGATCAAGCCCTGTCGTGGGTTCATCAACAATTAACACAGCCGGTCTCGTAGCCAACACGGACGCCACCGCAATCCGCTGTCGCTCCCCTTTTCGTAAGGAAAACGGATCCAAGTCTCGACTTCCCTCAACGGGCAATCCCACAGCAGCCAGCGATTCTTGCACCCGATCGGCAATCTCATCCTTCGAACAACCCATATTCTTCGCGCTGAACGCAACTTCTTCCCAGACGGTATCCGCAAAAATTTGATGATCAGGATTCTGAAAGACTAATCCAACCCGCCTGGCCAATTCAGTCATCGATGTGGTGCGCGTATTCATGCCGTCCACAACAATGGTGCCGTGTGTCGGCATTAAGAGGCCATTGAGTAATCGTGCAAGCGTACTTTTCCCTGATCCATTCTGACCCAGCAAAGCCAGAAAATCTCCTGGGTGGATGGTAAATGACACGTCATCCAAGACCGTCTGCTCTTCATACTGGAAAGA
>JACDDF010000454.1 GCA_013817135.1 Nitrospirales bacterium | reverse complement strand
CGTGCCTCCTGCACAAGAGAGGGTTCATGATGGCGAGGAATATACCTGAAGATTTATTAATTGTGAACACGCCCTAGGTAGTTGTCACCCTTTTTTGCCTTTTTTCTCTCCTCCTATAATGAAGCCGAAGGGCTAATGGAAAAACCATAGTCTTTGGCCTTTTTTAGGGGAATGGCGAGGTCTATTTGGATAATAGTACATGATTCCTCGTAATCCACGCTACAATTGGTCATTCTTCTGTATAACCCGATCTGTCATAGGGTGCAAGTATGATTGCAGCCATCTTTTGAAAGGCCCCCATCGCTTCCCTTCATGGAGCAGTTGATCGGTGACAACCGACTGCCAGATCTCGTGACTCTTCAACAAAGGCCCGAGGTTCTTGAGCTCGCCCCCCTTTCTCGATGGGGCCGTCTACGCACTCTTTACACAGGTCAGCATCTGTCCGAGCACAGGATTTACTCCTTGTTTACCTGGTCGGCTCCCGAGCAAAAGCTCCGATTCTCCCACGAACTAATGCCGGATGACACACTATTCCGACGCCTGGACCGGGCAGGCAAAGGAAGCCGATGTCCTCTGGTTAGGCATGGCTGCGATCCACCTTGCGGGTCACCAGCTTTGGGATCCAGCGTCCGTCGACGTCATCGGGCAGTCCCCAACCGAAGCGAGTCTGATGGAGGACTCCTTGATTGAGGTCTATCTCGCAGCCGACGCGGCACTTGGTCGAATCATACGAAAGCTGCCTGCCAACGCAGATCTCCTCGTGTTCTGGGCTAAGGGAATGGGTCCGGAAAATGGAGTGACGAACCATCGACAAACCTGCCCGGCGTGATTTCACCGGAATACGGCGCGGTGTTGCGCGGAGGTGCGGGATCAGGGCGGTCGGGAAACCACATACCCGGCGGGTGCGCGATCATCGTCCCACCATCGGGAACTTATCGGGCGATCAATGGCCGAAACCCACATCTGGTTGATCTGAGTGCAACGGTCTGTGCAGCAGCGGGCGTGCCCCACAAGGACCTTCCCGGCCAGTCACTTCTCGCCTATCGGTGAGCATATGCCGGAATAGAGGTTCAACCGATTCAACCAGTCTTCTCGACAACCCGAATGGTTAGTTGATTGCCTGGGCAATTGATTGGACCCATTGAATTGCTTATTTTGTGGCAATGAGAGATGACCATCCCGATCAGAAAACACAACCGTTGGAATACCAGCCGGAATGCCCAGATGCCCTTTGTTCAGGTCAGGGATGAGCCTTTGGAAGAGGTGAGTCAAGTAACCGGGTAGCCAGTGCATGTACTCAAGAGGTGGAAGGAGACTTTCTTACAGGATGATCAGGCCCCTTTTCATGTAGGCGAGTTCCCCCAAACAAGAGACTGGAGGCAGAGAACACATTGCTAAAAGGGAAAATTGGATCGCAACGACCTGCGGAAATTGAAGAAGATTAATTGACTGGATGACGGCGTACCTTTTCACTTGAGGTAATTGAAGGGTTAAGTGAGACCTGTTTGATGTCCCCAAAAGGCGGTACGTAGGCCTGGCGTGTGCCGCCCTGGGGTAATCGTAAACCCGACAATGTATGACTGGTAGCGACGGCTGAGCGGGACTGGGCAGGCAGTCAAACGGCAGGGGGACTGACAAGGAGCGGATACGGCGTCTGACGGGGGCACATGGCTTGTTGACTCTATGATGTTCAGTCAGGGGGAGAGGACCACAACTCCATGAAGGGTCGGTTAACCCGAACGCGCGCGGAAAATGATTGGGGGAACGAATGCTACAGCCTGGTTTTTTACTCACTTCGTGTTATTCTATTTTAGCGAGGAAGACGAACCATCCGTGAAATTTCGGCTAGAGGGAAGCTCCCCTCAAAAATCTGAAGGTTATCCTGTGCTGTTTTTATGAAAAGAATAAAGGTATTGTTTGTCTATCTTGGGTTTTACCGGGATGCCGGAGCGGAACAAACTCCGCTGGGCCTTGCAGAGGAACTTGATCGCGAGCGATTTAGTTTCGAGATCGTCACCTTGATGCCGACCACCTCTACAATCGGCGATGCGGTACAGGCGACCGGTTGCACCATCCACGAGCTCGGACTTGGCATTCCGAGTCTCACGGACCCGGTCGGCATGCTCAAGGTTCTCAAGGCCTTTTATCAGACGTTCCGCAGAATCAAACCCGACATCGTTCAGACGCAATCAGGGTTTTGCAACGTGTGGGCCCGTCTGGCAGCCAAATTGGCGCATGTTCCCGTGATCATCGCGACTTTAAATTTTGGTGGGGACCCAAAACCGCGTTGGTATATGCAGCCGGTTATGCGTGCCATGCATCGTTGGTTGGCCATGAGCACCGACGCCTACGTCTGTGTCGCCGAGCATTTGGTGAAGGAACAGTTACAGCCAGACGAATGGGATCGCGCCGAAATCATCGATGGCTTTTTCGACCTTAATCGTTTTCTTGCGGGGCGCAGTGATTTGCCGGAAATCCGAGCCTTAACCAATCCCGCTCGTCCAGTACTCGGCATTGTCGCAAGGCTCGAATACGATAAGGGGCATCGGGTTGCAATCGCGGCCATGCGAAAAATCGTTGATGCCGTACCCGGTGCTCAACTCAAGATCGTCGGGACCGGCACCCTGGATCAAGCACTCAGGGATCAAGTGGTGGCCCTCCGCCTCTTGGACCACGTCGAGTTTGCCGGTCACCGGACACAGATTTGCGAGATCATGTCCACGATGGATCTGTTGTTGATCCCTTCCTACAACGAAGCGTTCGGTAGGGTGGCGTTGGAGTCGATTGCCGCCGGGGTCCCGTTATTGGGAAGCCGTAGCGGGGCATTCCCCAGGATTCTTGAACACGGGAAATACGGTGAGTTGGTCAACCCAGCCGATCCTCACGCATTGGCCGACGCGGCCCTCGCGATCATCGCGAACCCGGCCCCGGCCTTGGCGAAGCTGAAGAAGGCTCGCGCGACGGTGTTAAAGCGATATACCAAAGAGGAAAGCGCCCGGCGATACGGTAATCTTTATCTGCGTTTAACCGGAAATTCTTAGATAAAAATTGCGAAAAAATTCCAGTGAGTAGTAATTACCTGGTCGAGTGTAGGGATTCAGACAGGCGAAAGATTCAAATTGCAATCTCTTGTAAACAAAGCAACTGGAGGAGTACCCATGCGTGAGAAGGAGCAGCCGGGGCCCGG
>JACDDF010000453.1 GCA_013817135.1 Nitrospirales bacterium | reverse complement strand
CTGTGCATTCGAGCATGAAAAATTTTTCATTTCTTTCATCCCACTCACAGTAAAAGCTCAGCCCTGCAAGCAACAGTCCCCAGGAAATCTATGGGCACCATCTTCTCTTTCAAAAATAGGAAGGGGGTCGTTTTAAAATTCTTTCAACATCACTGATTTTCCTCAGCCTAACAACTACAACCAAATTCTGAATGTTATTTATCATATTCCCTAATCAATTTTTCTATCACGTTTTGATATTCTTTCTCGAAATTTTTCACCATATGATTTTTTTGAGCAAACTCCCATGATTTTTTGGACATACGCCTTAGTTCCTGTGTTGAAGAAGAGGAAATTTGACGAACCGCCTCCCGAATAGCCTCGATGGAACAATCATCAAGAACAACACCTTCGTCCTTACCCACATCCACACCGCATTCATAGCTTATGATTGGAATAAGTCCAGCATGCATCGATGTCAACACCGAACCGGCATTCGTTTCAGAGCATGAAGGATAGACCAATCCGAGGCAGCGATTGGTCAGGTCCATAAATTCAGCGCTTTCAACGTCAATCCATCCATGAGTATGAATATTGGGAGTATGATACAACTCCGGAAAATACGCCTGCTCGAAATCCTTTTCTTTCGCAACCGGACCGCAAACCGTCAAATGATATTCTGGCATTCCTGCAAACGCTTCTAAAACCAAATCAAGGCCCTTGTGAATCATCCCCTCACTTCCCAACCATAAAAATCGGAATCGACAGGCTTCAAAATCTTTTGAATCTCTCCAGGGGTGGTTGTAGGGAACTGCATTTGAAACCAGATACAATGGCTTATTAGCATATTTAAAATTTTTCATACCAAATGCACAATGAACGACCACACAATCAGCAAATTCTATGGCCATGGCATACTTCGGGTCTATGAACCTTCGGGGACGCAAGGTCACATGCCTTCGCTCTTGCATCTCCATTAAGCGTTTTGTTTCGGCATAATTATTGAAATAGGGATGCGCTGTGGTCGCATGCAAAATTTTAACACAACCCTTATTCAGGACGTTCGCTATTCTTTCAAAATTCATCCGGGTATCGATAAAAAATGAATAATCCTTTTTAGGGGTAAAGGCCCCATTCGTATTGGCAATAATATCAACCGCAAAACCGAGATCAACAAAAATTCTTGCCATCACTACGGACAATTGGCAGCTATAATGATAGTAAGGGATTGGTTGCCCAGGTTCGATTAAAAATCGTTCAATTCTATAGGAGAGAAGTACGTTCCCCCTGGGAGTTCCCTTTGGCATAAGAGAAACCACCTGTTCTGTAGGAGAAGGGGTCGTGAAGAAAAAATTGTTAATTTTTCCATAGAAATTCTGGAAAATAGCCAGAGTCTTGGTTGCCCTCTTTTCTAACATTGGCCTTCACCTATTCCTAGAATTCGAAACATGCGGAAACCCGTGGAGAAAGAGGGAGGGACTCATTGTTCTAGATCGGATGTCTATTGCCCTTGAGATTTACTACTCGTAGATCCAAGGTGTTCAACTTTATACCATTCCACTGTTTGGCGCAGTCCGGATTCAAGGGAAACTTTAGGATTCCAACCAAGTTTTTCATAGGTAGTTCTTATCTCAGCTTTTCGTGCTGGTTCCAAGACGCGATCGGGCAATACGCCAAATAATGGTTCCATATTACACCCCACAATCTTGACCAATTTTTCCACTAAATCACGAACGGTCACGAGCGTTCCCATACCTAAATCAAGAGTGCCACCCTCAATTTGTGGCATCTGAGCCGCAGCAAGAAATCCGTCGATGACGTCATCAATATAAATCCAGTCGGCGCTCCATTGCCCACTAGAAAGCTTCGGAGATTCGCCTCTCAAGAGGGAGAGTACTACAGAGGGAATCAATTTCCGGGAGTCTTGTCCTGGCCCATATGTCATGAAGGTCCTGACAATCACCAAGGGAGTCCCATAGAGTGCATGGAACATACGTCCATACGCACTACTGGCCCACTTAGCAGCCGCATAAGGCGAACTCGGAATCATCTCAGGATCCTCGGATGGTGGCTCATTCAGGGACCCTGCCAATACGACCCGCTGACAACCGCCTTCCGTCGCAACCGTTAGCAGATTTACGGTGCTCGTGAGCAGGCTATGGAATGTAGGCAACACAAATTTCACAGTTTGAATAGCTGAAGCCAACCCCGACATATGAAAAATAATATCCGGTTTGACGTTTGTGAGCAGATTGCGAACTTCGCCCAGATTCTCCAAATCCGCTTGCCACCAAAGGGGTCCACCCTTGACGGTGAGTCGCTGGGTACGGGAAGTCGCGTGGACCTCCCCACTAATCGGGCATAATCGCTGGATCAAATGGGTTCCCAAAAACCCGCTTGCACCAGTGATCAACACTTTGACATCCGACAATGAGGTCATAATTGGCATTGGCAAGAGCGCCTATCTCGCCCTTGCCCCCTAGTTTCATGCGAGATGTCCTTAAAAAGACGATCGCCGAAGTGAAGTCGGTTAGTTCGCATGGGATACTCAAGGGCTACAAGAAAGGCATCACTCATCGCCATTCCACAAAAACTTCCTCCAAGTGTCCAATACACCGTCATTCCCCTTTAAATGCTGAGAATGAACGGGCCTTCATGATTCGGCAGCTCAAAAGAATCGACCGGATTAGATAGAGGAAATCTTTAGGAGGTGAAAAAATGACAAGTTCCCTTAAGATGTCCGAATGTACCCTTAATCCAAAAGGATAAGGAAAGGGAGAACAATATTCATCCGGAAATAGAGAGTACGGAAAAAGCTAGGTCAACTGACACCCATGCATTTCCACAGATTTCACAAGATCTTCTGAGGTACCAATATCAATATATTTCCCCTCTGGAAACACCACCCCATACACCTGTAACCCTTTTTGGATTGCCGCTTGGATTACGGCTCCAACGGACAGATCCTCTCCTTCCGGCTTCCCAGTTTTTGAAATCTGAACATCATTTTTCCTTCGATAGTCCTGAAGGTATTCATGCATAAACTGTGTAAACACTGGCGTCCACACGCCACCTAACCAACATAGGTGCAAGTCAGTTTTATCCGGCTTCAAAAACATTGCGTGAATTTTCCCGTTCTCATCTATCTCCACCATATCCATGAGTTGGGAATTATGAGCAGGGAAAACGGCCAGGACCATATCGGCTTGTGTG
>JACDDF010000452.1 GCA_013817135.1 Nitrospirales bacterium | reverse complement strand
ACCCAATCCTCCGGCCATTTCTCCTCGCCATATCCCACTGAAAGGATTGCGCCTATGTTGCGTGGACGATCATCCCGCAAACCTTGACGTCATCGCCTACTATGCCACCGATTGGGGCATGGAAGTCAGCACCGCCTCCACTCCAGCGAAAGGTCTCGCCCTCCTGCAATCCGCCGCACAGAAGGGACGACCATTTGATCTGGCCATCCTCGATATGGAAATGCCGGGCATGGATGGCATGACTCTGGCTCGTGTTCTGAAAAACCATGCCCAATTATCGACTCTCCCCCTGGTCTTGCTCACATCACTGGGGCAACGAGGGGATGCGCAATTAGCCAGAAATTCGGGATTCTCCGGCTATTTGACAAAACCGATTCGGAAACACGTTTTGGAGCACTGTCTTAGAACCGTGATGGGATTTCATGTCCCAGAAGACAACCAAGCGGTGCCTCCCCTTGTCACACGTTTCTCCGCTAAGGAATTGGGGCAACATTCGACCATACGACTACTGGTGGCAGACGACCACCAGGTGAATCAACAACTGGCCGTCTTGCTACTGGAACGAATGGGCTTCCGTTGTGATGTGGTCTGGAACGGGCATGAAGCCGTCGAAGCGTCACTGAAACATCCTTATGGGCTTATTTTGATGGATTGTCACATGCCGGAAATGGACGGGTACGAAGCCACGAAAAAAATACGACGACGTGAGGAATTATATGCACAGAGTCTGGCGAAAAACATATCCCCTTTTGACACATCAGACCCACCTCCTCACCGAATTCCTATTGTTGCCCTGACGGCCAATGCCATGCAGGGGGACAAAGAAAAATGTTTACTAGCAGGAATGGATGATTATTTAACCAAACCCCTTCGTCCGGAAAGTCTTCAAGCCATGCTCCAAACATGGCTCCCCACACCTAAACTCGTCGGCCTTCCCAACCCTTCTCCCAATCCTCCACCGACCCTACCCGATTCTTCCTCAACCGACCAGTTTCCCTTTGATCGGGATATGATCGCCCAATGGCAGAACCTGGGAGGCCCAGGCCTGTTTGGCAGCATGGTGAAACAGTTTGTGGAGGAGGCGCTGGCCTGTGTGGACTCCCTCGAATCCGCTATTGCCTCTAATGACGAGGGAAAATTGGCCATGGCCGCTCACGGCCTCAAAGGGATCTGCCGCAATATGGGCGCAACAGGATTAGGAGAGATCGCCAGCACCATAGAGGGTGAGTGTCGTGACCAGATCCCTTCAACGGTCGTTCAGAGCGTAGCCTCTCTTCGAACAGTCATCAGTAATATTGCATGTGATGAGAGGCTGTAAAGGCACCACGATGTCCCCCCAACCTTTTCGTCCACATCCTTTGATGAGTCTCCGTGTCCGGAGATCTCATGCAGAGAATATCCTATGCCACTGACACCATCGTTTCAACCGTTGACCTGGATGCTGACCTGTACCATCTTGGTCTTGCTGATGCAGGCGGGATTTACTTGCTTGGAAACCGGTATGGTCCGGGCCAAAAACAGCATCAATGTCGCTATTAAAAATGTCGTAGATTTTTGCATTGCCTCGATCATTTTCTGGGCAATCGGATATGGTCTGATGTTTGGGCCCACCGCGTTGGGCTTGTTTGGCACCTCTCAGTTTCTGTTCGACGGTGGGTCCAACACTCCGCTATGGACGTTTTTCTTGTTTGAACTCACCTTTTGCGGAACAGCCACCACGATTATTTCCGGAGCCGTCGCCGAACGAATGCGCTTTAGCGGGTATTTGCTGACCTCCATGGTCATCAGTGCCGCCATTTACCCGATCATCGGTCATTGGATTTGGGGAGGCAACGCCGAGGGTCTCCATACTGGCTGGCTCAATCAATTGGGATTTCTGGATTTTGCCGGAGCCACCGTCGTGCATTCTACCGCTGGCTGGGTGGCCTTGGCTGCCATCCTTGTCATCGGGCCACGCCTTGGCCGGTTCCAGGCAAAGCTTCCTTGCATTCAAGGACATAATCTCCCCCTCTCTGCACTCGGTCTCTTTTTGCTATGGGTGGGATGGATGGGATTCAATGGCGGCAGTGTGATGCACGCCTCTCAGAACATCCCATTGGTATTGGTGAATACGATTTTGGCCAGTGCCGCAGGCGGACTCGTCGCCTTGGCGTATACATGGCAGATAACCAAACGCCCAGATGTGGTGTCGGTTATCAACGGCATCCTGGCGGGACTGGTCGCGATCACGGCTTCAGCGCCATTCATGACACCAGCCGCCTCACTGTTTGTGGGAGGCGGCGGAGGAGTCCTCTGCATGTGGACCACACGATGGTTGGAGCGCTGGGAAGTTGATGATGTCATCGGTGCCATCCCTGTTCATGCCTGCTCGGGTGTGTGGGGCACACTGGCCCTGGCCTTGCTGGGAAATCCAGAAGCATGGGGAACCGGTTACGACCGGCTGACCCAATTGGGGGTTCAACTGATCGGAATTGTGGCATGTTTCACGTGGTCATTCGGCATCAGCTTTCTCGTTTTGCAATTCATAAACCAGGTCATCCCCCTCAGGGTTTCTGAAGAGGAAGAACGCCTGGGATTGAATATGACCGAGCATGGAGCCAGTACCGCTCTTTTGGACCTACTGGGAGAAATGGAAACTCACCGGGCCGGAGGAGATTTTTCCAGAACGGTCCCCATGGAACCGCATACCGAAGTCGGGCAAATCGCCATGGAATACAACCAAGTCTTGAGTCGAGTCAACACCGAGGTCCAACAACGTCAACTCGCCAACAAAGCCCTACAAGAAAACCTGGACGAGATCCGCTTAATCATCGATCACGCCCTGGACGGCATCATCGGCATCAACCCCGATGGAATCGTCACGACCTGGAATCCGCAGGCGGAAAGCATTTTCGGTTGGCCAAAGGATCAAATCATCGGACTGTCTCTCACGAACGCCATCATTCCTCCCCAATATCGAAAGGCGCACATGGAAGGTCTGAAACGATTTGCCGCCACAAAAAAGGGAACGATCGTGAATCAGCGCCTCGAGTTAACGGCCCTGAATCGTGAGGGCCAAGAATTTCCCGTTGAACTGACCATCATTCCTATTTTTCAAGGAACAACCTATTCGTTTTACGCATTCGTGCGAGATCTCACTGAGCAACAACGAACAGAAGCGGCCTTACGTCAAGAAACGGAACTTATGCATCTCG
>JACDDF010000451.1 GCA_013817135.1 Nitrospirales bacterium | reverse complement strand
CACGGCGAGCAATTTTCGGAATGCTTGGCTTCCCATCGCTACATGAAAGATATTGAGAAAGATTTACAGGATGCGGGATCCCTGGGAATTCGTGGCACGCCGGCATTCGTCCTCTTTCCGACAACCATTCCAGAAGATCCTCATCTCATCTTGATTCCAGGCGCCTTCCCCTATGAGACGTTCAAGGAAGAAATTGATAAATTGCTCAAGCTTCATGGAACCTGAACTTCTTCGATCTTTTTACCAGTACCGTCCTCTCCTCACATCGAAGGGACATATATCCTTCCTTCATTCGCTCTCCACGCAATTCCTCATTGATCTGACGGCGTGATTAGGTGTACATTTGCACAGGTAATACTGATATTCATGTTTTAACTCAGAGGACGGGCTTGATGTCATGACTGAATCCCAATCTTTCTGGCCTGTTGAATGCGCACAAGGTGAACCGGATTTATTTGTGTGCTTAACCTGTTTTGATGAAGTATTCAAAGCCAAGATGCCGGTCGACGGGTGTCCGAGTTGCGGAGCCATTGCCGCATTCGAACCGTTTAGTTTGGACGCGATCAGGGAATGGGGAACGGAGAATCTCATTCAGAAAGCTGAACATTTGCCTTCCTCGTCCAATCCCGGGTCCGACCAGCCAGCTTCATCAATCTAACCACCTCTATTTCACGAGGTTCTCAACTTTTCATGACTGTGGCCACGGCAAAGCCGATTCTTATAGGCGGCCAATGGGTCAAGACCTCCTCCGCGGAGCCGGTACGCAACCCCTATTCCAATGAGGTGTTGGCCATGGTCTGCCAGGCCGAGCCTGAGCATATCCACCAGGTCACCAACTCTGCCAAACGGGTCTCGTCTGAATGTGCCAGGATACCGGCACATGTCAGAGCAAAGGCGCTCCTGCACATCGCGACTGGTCTATCTACTAGACGGGAAGAATTTGCGTCCACAATTTGTCAGGAGGCCGGCAAACCAATTACGGATGCACGACGTGAAGTCGATCGAGCCGTTCAAACCTTTCGCCTGGCAGCAGAAGAAAGCACGCGCATCCCTGGAGAAATCCTCCAAATGGATCTCACCCCAGAGGGAGAGGCGTACTCAGGATCTGTCACACGCTTCCCGATCGGGACGGTTCTTGGCATTACCCCATTTAATTTCCCACTCAATCTGGTAGCCCACAAAGTGGCCCCTTGCCTGGCGGCGGGAAACCCGATGGTATTGAAACCAGCCCCGCAAACCCCGTTAACTTCGCTCATGTTGGGTGAAGTTTTTTTGACGACGGAACTGCCTCCGGACATGCTGACGATTATCCCCTGTTCCAATACCTTGGCGGAACAGATGGTGATCCATCCCAGCTTTCAGGCCTTGAGCTTTACCGGCTCTATGACGATCGGGTGGATGCTGAAAGGAAAAGCCGGATACAAACGGGTTCTACTGGAACTCGGAGGCAATGCCGGGGTCATCATAGAACCGGACGCCGATCTCGATGTGGCCATAGACCGTTGCGTGGCGGGAGGGTACGGATATGCCGGACAAACCTGTATTTCTGTGCAACGAATTTTCGTCCATGAATCACGGTACGACGATTTCCTCAAGGCCTTTGTCGACCGCGTTCGATTATTGCCCATGGGCGATCCCTCGCTCGAGAACATCGTCGTCGGTCCCCTCATTAGCGAACAAGCCGCACGCCGAGTCGAGACATGGATCCAAGAAGCCGTTTCACAAGGGGCAACAGTCATGACCGGCGGGACGCGAAAGGATTCCTTCATCGAGCCTGCAGTCCTAACTCACGTCAGCAACAACATGAAGGTCTGTTGCGAAGAAATTTTCGGGCCGGTGGTCACCGTCACACCCTATGCAAAACTCGAAGAAGCGTTTGCCCTTCACAATGATTCTGATTTCGGCCTCCAAACAGGAATATTCACCAGCAACATCGACACGATGTATCAGGCATACTCACGATTAGAAGTCGGGGCGCTCCTGGTGAATGAAATTCCGACTTTCCGGGCCGATCACATGCCCTATGGGGGAATCAAACAGTCAGGATTAGGGCGAGAAGGGGTTCGGTATGCTATTCAAGAACTGACCGAGCCTAAATTGTTGCTGGTCAAAAGATCTTCTTGAGGCCTCCTTGTTTTTTCTTGAACGTTCAGTCCTCACGATCTTGCACCTTGCCAACCACTCTTGGTAAAAATACCGGCGTACGTGGCAAGGTTGCTCTTTCCCGTGGCCGTCCGTATCGTCCATGCTTTCCCATATATAGTTTTCGTAGACAAATTGGAGCGCGAGGATGGGAATCAGATTCGACGATCACCTGGTCATATCCTGCCTATCCCATTCCACCACTAACTGATTAATGAAGGAGTCGTGATGGTCCCAACGCAAATGTTTCTCACCAGAGGTGTGGGTGTCCACAAGGAAAAACTGACATCCTTCGAAGAAGCCCTCCGGAGCGCAGGAATTGCGTATTGCAACCTGGTGACCGTCTCATCAATTTTTCCTCCAGATTGTAAAATCATCCCGAGAAAACGTGGTGAACAGTTACTCAATCCAGGCGAAATTACCTTTTGCGTCATGGCCAGATCGGAAACGAATGAGCGGAATCGCTTGATTTCGGCCTCAATCGGCTTGGCCATTCCCTCTGGTAGGAAAGTTAATTATGGCTACTTGTCGGAACATCATGCCTATGGGGAAACGGACGAAGAGGCGGGAGAATACACCGAGGACCTCGCAGCCCAAATGCTCGCAACCACTCTTGGCATCAAATTCGATCCAAATGTCGCCTGGAAGGAACGTGAGCAGGTATTCAAAATGGGAAGGGATATTGTTCGAACCCAAAATATTACTCAATCTGCTATCGGGAAACCGAATCTCTGGACCACCGTGGTAGCGTGTGCAGTCTTTATTCCTCTTGAAAACATCACTGAAGATCCAAAGCCTCGACACAAAAAATCAAAATAGGGTCGTTGATGGGGTAATCATTCGGGTGAATGCTTACATCTGCCCTTTGGTCTTTAGCCATAAGACAAGACCAAATTCGAACATCTTCCCCACCCAGTAGGAATAACTCTTATTTACCGGGGTCGGTTCTCAACAAGAACCGACCTTTTCCCTTACAGTGAAAATTCCGCCCATAAAACCGTATGGTCAGATGGCCCCTCCTCCCGTCGAGGCTGAACATCCACCTTTACCGTATGGGAATGGGG